>JAZKYN010000066.1:0-4551 GCA_045612145.1 Bacilli bacterium | reverse complement strand
AAAAATAGAAAGTAAAAAAAGTGAAATTAAATTTAAACTATCATATATATTTGAAACAGATTTAAGTGAACTCTTAAAAGAATTAAAAAATGAAAATTTTTTTATATCTTTAATGTTAGAACATGCATTAATAAAAAAGGTTACAGTAATACCAACATTTAATAGTTCAAATCCACTTTTACTTCCTTATTTTGGTGTAATGGACTGGATGCTTGTTGCGACAATAAAAAAATATATCGATTCCACTTTTAAAAATGTGGAAAATGAATACTATCAAATTATTATTTTAAAAGATGATATGCAAGGATTAAATTTTGAGATATGTACTACAATAACTCTATTTAATTTAGTATTTGAAATAATTAAAAACTTTAAAGTATTTTTAAAAACAATTAGGAAAAAGGAGAAAAAATATGAATAATAATATAATTAACTTACTTGATTCATCAATCGAAAAAATAAAATCAATGGTGGATGTTAATATTGTAATGGGGAAATTAACAACATATAATAATGTATCAGTAATTCCAATTTCAAAAGTCAAATGCGGATTTGTTAGTGGTGGTGTAGATCAAAAGGAAAAGGAACGATCAGCAAATATACCATTTGGTGGAGCAAGTGGAGGAAGTATGACACTTACGCCAATTGCATTTTTAGTAATAACTGAAAACGATGCGAAAATATTACATTTAGATGAACATTCGCATATTTTAGAAAATCTAATTGATTTAATTCCAGATTTTATAAATAATGTCACAAACTTAATAAAGAATAAATAAGAAGTCTATATTGAACTATCAAAGTTCAAATAGACTTTTTTTCTTTGACTAAACATAATATTTAGTGTATAATATACTTATATAAAAGGTGATTATATGAAACATGTAGCAATAATAGGTGGTGGCGCATCAGGAATATTTAGTGCACTACACTTAAAGAAATTATTTAATAATCAAATAAATGTAACGATATTTGAAAAAAATAATCGTATTGGAAGAAAAATTCTCGCAAGTGGGAATGGTAAATGTAATTTATCAAATCAAACTATACTTGAAAATAATATATATAATAATGAGTTTGCAACAAAGATATATAACGAGTTTCCTCCAATTAAGCTAAGAGAATATTTCGATACACTTGGACTTTTTACAAAACTTGACCAAGCAAATAGAGTTTATCCTCAAACTGAATCAAGTAATTCAGTTCTTGACTTAATGTTATTACATTTAAAAAATGAAAATGTCCAAATTAAAACAGAAGAAACTGTATTAGATATTAAAAAACAAAATAACAAATATGCAGTTATTACAAAAAATTCAAATGATTTATTTGATTATGTTATTATATCAACTGGTTCAAAAGCAAGTAGTAAACTTGGTTCAAATAATGAAGGCTATGATATATTTAAAAAACTAAATGTTAATATTACCCCACTTAAACCAGGACTTGTTGGTATAAAAACAAAAAAACAAGATGTTTCAACAATATCTGGAATAAGACAAAAAGCCTTAGTTAAAGTATATTGTAACAATGATGTAATATTTGAAGAACTAGGTGAAGTTCAGTTCAAAGATGAAGGAATAAGTGGTATTGTTGTAATGAATGCATCAAGTATTATCGCAAGAGCTAGTAGTAATGTAAAAATAACACTTGATTTATTACCAAACTATGATAAAGAAGAATTAATAGAAAAATTAGGATATATTCAAAGTTTAAATAAAAATATATCTTTAAAAGAACTATCACACGGAATACTTCCTAAAATGTTAGCAAATAAAATTTGTGATATGTTAAAAGACAAATTAAATATTAAAGAATTTGTTAACTTATCAAAAAACTATCCAATTAAAGTAGAAGGAACATATGGATTTGATAATGCTCAAATATGTGTTGGTGGAGTTGATTTAAAAGAATTAAATGAAAATTTAGAATTAAAAAAACACCCAAATATATATGTAACAGGTGAAGTTTTAGATATAGATGGATTATGTGGAGGTTATAACCTTCAATTTGCATTTGCGAGTGGATTTGTTGCGACAAATGCTATATATCAAAAGGAGAAAAAATAAGATGAAAAATCATAAAGATAAAGTTGGCACAGGTAAGACAATTAAAAGAGACATGATTAATAGAATGGTCGACTTACTTGATGAAGCAGTAATGTGTTGTTACTATGGTATGATTGATGAAGAAAGAGAAAACACTTCAGTAACAAACTACGATAAAGAAAAAGGAAGACTAAATTATTATGAATGCTTATTTCATGTAATTGATTACTTACTTGATGGAAAACCTCTAAAAGTAAGCCAAGATGACCAAGAGAAAATAGCAGAACTTTTAGATGCATTTATTTTAGATGTTGAAGAATTTGGAATAAACTCAGAAGAAATAAGAAGAGCATTACTACTTCTAGATATAAAAGCATTTAAAAATATAAACTTTCCCCTTGATATGATTACTCCAGATACAATAGGTATCATTATGGCAAACTTTGTTGACGCAATATTTGATACTGAAAAAACAGTAGAATTAATGGATTTCAATATGGGTGTTGGTAACCTTGCTTTTACAGTAGCAAACCACATGAAAAATGACGCAAAAATTACAGCAGTTGAAAATCACGGACTTTTAACAAATGTAGTTGTTCACAAAGCAAACATGATGATGCAAGAAGTTAATATGTATTATGATGATGCATTGTCATTTTTACCAAATGATATAGATTTAATCGTAAGTGATATAGCTCCATATGAATACGAAAACGAAAATTATCATTCAGAGTTATATGATAAAGGGGTAAGATATTTCCCATATCTTGCAATAGAACATTATTTAAAAATTGAAAAGCCTATTTTTGGAATATACTTAATTGAAAACAGTTTTTTTCAAAAAGAGAAAAATCATGAATTTTACGAAATGATTAATCAAAATGGCCATATTGATGCATTAATAAGTCTTCCTAAAGGATTCTTCCAAGATGAAGAAAATGCAAAATCAATTATTATCATTTCAAATAAAGTAAAAGATAAAGCAACAACTGGAATATATATGTTACCAGAACTAGATGAACAAGATTTATTCTTACAAAAACTAGAAGAAATATGTGAATACTTAAAAGAAAGAAAGGAAGAACTTTTATGCAAATAAGAAATGCAAAATATGAAGATTTAAAACAAATGTGTAATTTATGGAATGAAGTAGTTAGTGAAGAATACTTCTTAAAACCATTTACACAAGAAGAATACGAAGAAAAACTATTAACAAATCCTGATTTTGATTATGAAAGTACATTTGTTATATATGAAAAAGAAGAACTAATTGCTTTTGCGATCGGATACTTAAGAAAAAAATATATCGACAATCCTGAAGTTGCAGGAATTGTAAATGCAATTATTGTAAAGAAAGAATATAGAAAACAAGGAATTGGATCATCATTATTAAAGAAATTAGAAGAATACTTTAAAGCAAATGGAAGAAAGAAAATATCTGCTGCATACTTCTTACCATCATGCTATCCTTGGTATATTCCAAACACAGATAATCATGATCATCCATGTGCACCTGGTATTAGAGTAAACTCAAATGAATACTTTTTCTACATTCATAGAGGATATGAACCAAATAGTTATCAAGATGCGTTCCATTTAAATTTATCAGATTATGAACTAAGTGATGAAATTAAAGATATTCTTGAAAGAAATGAAAAAGATGGAATTAAAATTGAATTATATGATAAAGATAGACACTATGGAATTGATGAATTCTATAAAGATTTAAACATCTATGATTTTGAAAAAGTAATTAGAGCAAACTTAGAACTTGAAAATCCATATCCATTCTTAGTAGTATCTGATAACAACAAAATTGTTGGATGGACAGGCGCAATGTGGAATGAACCAAGTGGACGTGGACACTTTGATGGGATTGCAATCTTAGAATGTGTAAGAGGAAGAGGGCTTGGAAAAGCATTATTTGCAAGTCTTGCTTACTATAATAAACAAAATGGCGCTAAATTTATGACATTCTATACAGGCCTTACAAACCATGCTAGATATATCTATATGGGTGCAGGTTTCAAAATAGCAATGTCATATTGTAGTATGACAAAAAAATTAAAATAAAAATACATAAGTAAACTTATTCCGTCAGATAGTTTGAATAAGACATACAATTTAAAAAACTCTCTTAGGATAAGGGGGTTTTTTTGCTTAATAATTTAAATTATAAAAGGAGCTAATAATAATGAAAAAAATATTTCTTATAATAATTTTTCTAATATTAATATCTGGATGTTCTAAAAATAATATAAAATTTAAAGTGGCTTATGAAGGAAAAGGTGGTTTTGGTTTTGATAAAGAAAACTCTACATTTTGCATATCAGAGCATGTTTCCTCAAAAGAACAATTAATTGAATTATCAGATAAAATGAACAATCACTTCTTTGATGAATCATCAACAAATTATAATAACGAAATTGCTACACACATTAGAACATATGATGACATTTTTTTTAAAGAAAATTCATTAATAATATGTGTAATTAATGCTGGT
>JAZKYN010000065.1:0-12388 GCA_045612145.1 Bacilli bacterium | reverse complement strand
ACTTTATTTAAAGTATAAATGATATTGTTATTAGTAATATATACTTCATAGTATTCATTAATTTTATCAATATTAAAACTTTTATATTCAGCGATTAAATTATAAAAATCATTTGTATATGTAGTATAAATTGTTTTTTCAACGTTAAACATAAATAAAAAAGTAAAATTTATAAATAAAAAAAATATTATTTTTTTAACCATTTAATCACCACAAATAGTATTAATTAAAAAAAATACTAATATTCGATATTTTTTTTGTAATTTGTGGTAAAATAAGAACAAGGTAAAAAAATAAAAAAAGGGGAAAGTTAAAATGAAAAAAGCAATTCTTTTAGATGGAAATAGTATAATGTTTAGAGCGTATTACGCAACAGCTTATACAGGTAACTTAATGAAAACATCAGATAATTTATATACTAATGCTGTATATGGATTTATTAACATGATTAATAAAATCTTAACTATCCCTAATGTAACACATATATTTGTAGCTTTTGATAAAGGTAAAAAAACTTTCCGTCACCAAAGTTATTCAGATTATAAAGGTGGAAGAAAACCAATGCCTGAAGAATTTGCAATGCAAATTCCTTATATCAAAGAATACTTAGATATACTAAATATTAAAAGACTTGAAACAGATGATTATGAAGCTGATGATTTAATCGGAACAGTTTCAAAAAAGATTAAAGATACATTTGATGAAATACTTGTAATATCAGGAGATAAAGACTTACTTCAACTTGTAGAAGGTAACATTAAAGTATGTCTTACAAAAAAAGGTATAACTGATTTAGAAGAATACAATGAATCGAATTTTAAAGATTTAATGGGATTTTATCCTTATCAAGTAACAGATTATAAAGGATTAACAGGTGATTCATCAGATAACTTACCAGGTATAAGTGGTGTTGGTCCAAAAACAGCTATTAAACTTTTAGAAGAATATCAAACACTTGAAAACATTGTTGAAAATGTTGATAACTTAAAAGGTAAACTTGCACTTACAATTAAAGAAGAAGCAAGTATTGGGTTAAGAAGTAAGATGCTTGCAACTCTTGAAAAAGATGCTTTAATAGATGTAACAGAAGATGATATTTTATTAAAAGAAGCAAATCAAAAATTACTTAGAAACTTCTATGAAAAGTTAGAATTTAAATCATTTATGAAAAAAATGGACTTCACAACAAGTGAAGAAACAAGTGAATTAAATGATGAAGTAACTATTAAAGAAGTATCATATGTAATAAACGATTTAAATGAATCAAAAGAAGCTTTAAAACAAACTAATAAAATAATGTTAGAAGTTGAACTTGATAAAGAAAACTATCATAAAGCAGATATAATTGGACTAGCTTTTATAACAAACAACAAAGGCTTTTATTTAGATAAAAACTACTTATATGATGAAGAATTAGTAAAACTTTTAAATAGAGAAGATTTAGAAGTATATACAATAGATGCTAAAAAAACATATGTAAGTTTAAAATATATTGGAATAGAATTAAAACATGTATCATTTGATGTTAACCTTGCAAGTTATGTTGTTAGCCCATCGAATGTATCAAGTGATGTTAAATCAACTATTGAAAATTATATTCCAACAAATCTTCCTTATTTTGAAGAAGTATATGGTAAAAAATCAACATATGTTATACCTGAAGAAACTATACTTGCAAAATATGCAATTGATAAATGTAACATAATCGAAATATTTAAAAATACAATTGATAAAACGTTAAAAGAAAATAACCAATTAGATCTTTTATATAAAATAGAATTACCACTTGCAATAATTTTAGGTGATGTTGAAAAAAACGGATTTAAAGTTAATACTAAAAAACTAGAAGAAGTTGGAACATATTTTAATGAAAAAATGAAAATAAGCGAACAAGAAATATTCTCACTTGTTGGTTATGAATTCAATGTTGCTTCACCTAAACAACTTGGTGTTGTCTTATTTGAAGATCTAAACTTAGGTAGAGCTAAAAAAACAAAAACAGGATATTCAACAACTGCTGAAGTTTTAGAAGAATTAACTAAATATCATCCAGTACCTGGCCTTGTTTTAGAATATAGAAAATATGCAAAATTATATTCAACTTACGTAAATGGATTACTTTCAGAAGTTAGCGGAATTGACCAAAAAGTACATACAATATTTAAACAAGCACTAACTCAAACAGGAAGACTTTCATCAACAGAACCTAACATTCAAAACATTCCAGTTAGAACTGAAGAAGGAAGAATCATTAGAAGTGTGTTTATTCCATCAAATGATGAATCGGTTTTAGTAAGTGCCGACTATTCACAAATAGAATTAAGAATTCTTGCGCATGCATCAAAATGTCAAGCAATGATAGATACATTTAATAGCGGAGTAGATTTACACTCTTCAACTGCTTCAAAAATATATGGAGTATCAATTGAAAATGTAACAAAAGATATGCGTAGAATGGCAAAAGCAGTAAACTTTGGAATTGTATATGGTATGAGTGATTGGGGATTATCAGAAGAACTTCATATATCTCCAAAAGAAGCAAATATCTTTAGTACAAAATATTTTGAAGTATTCCCTGAGGTAAAACCATACTTAGATAGCTGTATTGAAGAATGTAAAAAATTAGGATATACAACAACATTATTTAATAGAAGAAGATATATGAGAGATATCAATAGTCCTAATATGGCTCTTCGAAAATTCTCAGAACGTGCAAGTATGAATGCACCTATTCAAGGAACAGCTGCTGATATTATGAAACTTGCAATGATTGATGTTGCAAATACATTAAAAGAAAATAACTTAAAAGCAAAAATAGTTGCCCAAGTTCACGATGAACTTATAATAGATTGTCCTAAAGATGAATTAGAAATTGTAAAAAAATTATTAAAATCAACAATGGAAAATACAACTAAACTTGATGTTAACCTAGATGTTGATGTTGAATATGGAGACAATTGGGACTTAAAATAGGAGGATAATATGCCAGAACTTCCTGAAGTGGAAACTGTCAGAAGAACACTATTATTACAAATCTTAAATAAAAAAATAACAAATGTTAACGTATATTACGAAAACATCTTACAAGATACTGAACCTAGTGTTTTTAAAACAGTACTAATAAATCAAACAATAAAAGATATTACAAGATATGGAAAATACTTAATATTTATTCTTGATGATTATACAATTATTAGCCATCTTCGTATGGAAGGTAAATTTTTCATTAAAGGTATTAATGATCCACTTGAAAAACATGAACATATTGAATTTATTTTAGACAATAATATTTCGTTTAGATATCATGATACAAGAAAATTTGGAAAAATGATTTTACTTAATTCAAACACTTTTGAAGAAGCAATCAAACATAAATCTATTTCAAAACTTGGTAAAGAAGCAAACGACGAATCATTTACAAAAGAAGAACTTTATGAAAAATTAAAAAATAAAAAAAATCCAATAAAGACTTCGCTTTTGGATCAAGAAATACTAGCAGGGCTTGGAAACATCTATGTTGATGAAGTATGCTTTATAAGTAAACTTCATCCCAAAACACCATCAAACATGATTACTTTAGATGATTGTCAAAATATATTAGACGCATCAAACATTACGTTAAAAAAAGCAATTGAAGCAGGTGGTACAACAATTAGAAGTTATACATCAAGTCTTGGAGTAACAGGATTATTCCAATTAAATCTACTTGTTCATTCAAAAGAAAATGAACCATGTCCAATATGTAAAACGAAAATAAAGAAAATATTTGTAGGAGGACGTGGAACATACTTTTGTCCAAACTGTCAAATAAATAAAGATACATATGTTATAGGGATAACAGGATCAATTGCAAGTGGAAAAACAACAGTAACTAACTACTTAGAAGAACTTGGTTATGAAGTAGTAGATGCTGATGTAATTGTAAAAGAAGAAAAACAAAATAAAGGAAAAATGTATTATAAATTAGTTGAACGTTTTTCAAATGATATTTTAGATGAATCAAATAATATTGATGATAAATTACTAAGTAAACTTGTATTTGAGAATAAAGAAACAAAAAAAGAAATTAATGCAATAATACATCCTATTGTAAAAGATATAATTACAAAGAAAATTCAATCATCAAATAAAAGAATAATCTTTATAAGTGTTCCTCTTTTATTTGAAGCAAAATACGAAGATATTTGCGATGAAATAATTTGTATTAATGTTGATTATGAAACACAAATTAATAGACTCACAAATAGAAATAATATTAGCATAGATGATGCAAAAAATAGAATTGCATCACAAATGCCACTAAAAGAAAAATGTCAAAAATCAAATCATATAATTGATAATTCTAAAGATTTATGTTATACTATAAGTCAAATAAACGAATTACTAAATAAAATAAACAATAAATTAGGAGGATTCTAATGGCACTTTCAGATTACTTTTTAAATAATTTCGAAACAAGTGACAATCCAAAAGATAAAAGACTTTCAACACATTACTATACAAATGACTTAGAAAGAACAACAGCATTAATAAAAAAGGCTGTTGAATCTTCATGCTTTGTGTTAACAAATGAAGATACTACTTATAATGAATTATTATTAGAGTTTAAAAATATTAGAGTAGTTGTAACATTATTTAGAGTTTCATTATATGAAACAAGAGTAGATATGATTGTTAATACAAATTATGTATTACCATTTAAACGTGGGATAAAAATTATTGATGATTTATATAAAGAATTTGATAAAGTATTAACATTAAAATACAAAGGAGGATATAATGGCTAATCTTTACCCAATATCAACTCTTAGTGATTATGAGGTAATGATACAAGCTCCCCTATCTAGTTTCGAACAAAAAATCATCAAGAAATTATATATGCCAATTGTTGGTGATAAAGTAATTTCTTTATATGAAACACTATATACTTTTATAAATGAAGGATCATTTGAATCAAATATTGAAAAGCATGAAACAATAATTAAACAAATGCATCTAAGATCAATCAATAGATTTGTTGAAATAAGAAATCAACTTGAAGCAATTGGTTTATTAAAAGTATATTACAAAGATTCATTATATATTTATTACTTAAAAAGACCTTTAGTCGTTGAAGAGTTTTTCAATAATATTGAACTGTCAACACTTTTAGAATATCAAATAGGTCATGAGGGTTATGAAAAATTATATAAAGAATTAATGATGAGAAAACTTGATATAAATAAATTTGAAGATATTACTCATAATTTTGATGAAATATACGATTTAGAACCATCAGATAATATTCTTATTTCTCAAGAATCATTTAATAATATTAATAACGGAATTGTTGTAACAAATAAAGATTTTGATTACAATCAATTTTGTATTTTTGTTTCAGCACATGATATATTAAAGAAAGAATATTATGCATCAAATGAATTCATTAATAATATAAAAAGATATAGTTTCTTATATAAATTAAATGAAGAACAAATGAAAGATGCTGTAATAATGTCATGTGATATGAATAAGGATATTGATTATAGCATTCTTGCAAAAGCATCAAAGAAACTATATGAAGATAAAAATAAAAAACTTGGAGTTGTTCCAAAAAATACAGTAAAAGCAACAGCTTCAACAAATGATAAACTAATAATGTTCTTAGAATCAACAACACCAACTGATTTTGTAAAACATAAATCTGGTACAGCATTAACAAGTACAGAAATTGAAATGTTTGATGCATTACTTAGAGATACAAATATTGGTATTGGTATTTTAAATGTTTTAATTGGTCATGTTTTAGAAAACTTAAATGGTGAAATTCCAAGTTATAATTACTTCTTGAAAGTAATAAACACATGGAAAAGAGCTCAAATTAAATCAACAAAAGATGCAATTGATTACATAAGCGGAAAACAAAAACAAAAATCAACAAAAACATACAAACAACAAAAAGAAGTACCTACTTGGTATGGTGAATATGTTGAAGAACAAGAACAAAAGAAGAAAACAAATGATAACAAACAACTTAGTGATTTAGATGAACTTAAAAAGTTCTTTAAACCAATTAAGAAGGAGTAATTATGCAAACTAATTTAAACCGTCTTGAATTACTAAAAGAAGTTATACAAGAAAAAGAAATTAAAGACTTAATAAATGAAAACAACTTAGATGCTGAACAAATTGATGCAAACTTAAATACGTTTTTAGCATATACAATTAGAAATAAAAAATGCCTAAATTGTAAAGGACTTGAAAATTGTACACAAAAAGATAAAGGTTATAGACCAAGTATATCTTATGGAGCATCTAGATGCGATATTAATTATGTTGAATGCGATTATTTATTAAAAGAAATGGATAAAGAGCAAAAAGAAAACAACTTAAAATTAATATCAAGCGGATTACAAAATCATAATCTTGAAGATATCTATGTTAACGCATCAAGAAATAATGTGCTTACAAGCATTAAAACATGTATTGCAAACTATGAAAATAATATTCCAACAAAAGGATTATATATTCATGGAAAACATGGAACTGGAAAAAGCTACTTACTATCATTTATCGCAAAAACATTTGCAAATAATAATCATGAGGTAATACTTGCATATTATCCAGACCTTGCAAGAAGTTTTAGAAGTTCTATTACAAATGGAACACTTGAAGATTTAATTGATGAATTAAAAAATGTTGAAGTACTTGCACTTGATGATTTTGGTGGAGAAACGCTTACTTCTTATATTAGAGATGAGGTAATAGGCAGCATTTTACATGATAGAATGTGTAATAATAGACTTACATTTGTAGCATCAAACTTATCAGATACAATGTTACAAAAACATTTAGAAGATACAGGTAAAGACATTGATGTTGTTAAGGCCGCAAGAATCTATGAAAGAGTTAGAGCTTTAATGAACTTTGTTGAACTAGTTGATACAAATTACAGAGATTAATAAAAAACTTGAAAATAAAAACAACTTGTGATATAATACATTCGTTGTAAAAAATCAAAAACTTTGAACAGGATACGATCGTTAAAAACTAATTTAACAGTGAGGCTAGATAGTGAGAATAGCCAAATCAAGCTTAACAGATTACTCCCTGGGAGTTGCTTATAGAAATATAAGACGTTTACTTTGCGTTAAAAAGTTAAAGGGCAAGTTTATATACTTGAACTAAGGTGGTACCGCGAAAACCAAATCAAAGCCGTTTGACTTTTCGTCCTTAGAAAAACTAGATATATTTTTTATATTTAGATTTCTAAGGCTTTTTATTTTTTAAGGAGATAAAATTATGATTAAAATTACATTCCCTGATTTATCAGTAAAAGAATTTAACAAAGGAGTAACACCACTTGAAGTTGCTACAAGCATTTCATCAAGTCTTGCGAAAAAATGTATTGTCGCAAAATACAATGATGCACTTGTTGATATGACTGCACCACTTGTTGAAGATGGATCACTTGAACTTGTAACTGGTACTCCAGAAGGTTTAGAACCTTTATTAAACCATTCATGTGCACACTTACTTGCTGAGGCTATTAAAGAATTATATCCAAATGCAATGTTTGGTGTAGGACCTGCTATTGAAGAAGGTTTCTATTATGATATGGACTTAGGTGAAGTAAAACTTACAGAAGAAGATTTACCAAAAATTGAAAAGAAAATGCAAGCTTTAGTTGCTGGCGGAGAAAACATTAAACGTTTAGTTGTATCTAAAGCTGAAGCACTTGAATTATTTAAAGATGATGTTTATAAAACTGAATTAATTAACGAACTTCCAGATGAAGAAACTATTACAGTTTATGAGCAAGGAAAATTCCGTGACTTATGTAGAGGACCTCATGTATCAAGCGTTAAATGGTTAAAGAATTTTAAACTATTAAGCGTATCTGGTGCATACTGGAGAGGTGATGCTAAAAAAGCACAACTACAAAGAGTATATGGAACTTGTTTCATGACAGAAACTGCTTTAAAAGAACATCTTCATAATTTAGAAGAACGTAAAAAAAGAGACCACAGACGTCTAGGTAAAGAATTAGATTTATTTATGATGAGTGAATATGGTCCAGGGTTCCCATTCTGGCTACCTAATGGTATGATTTTAAGAAGAGCATTAGAATCATTCTGGTATGATATTCATACAAAAGCAGGATATGTGTTTGTTCAAACACCTATTATGTTAAACAAAGAATTATGGGAAACATCAGGACACTGGTATAACTATAAAGAAAATATGTATATTTCTGAAATTGATGAAAAAGAATTTGCAATTAAACCAATGAACTGCCCAGGTGGTATGCTAGTTTATAAAAATGATATTCATTCATACAGAGATTTCCCATTAAGAGTTGGAGAACTTGGTCTTGTTCACAGACATGAAGCAAGTGGTGCTTTAAATGGATTATTTAGAGTTAGAAACTTTACACAAGATGATGCTCATATCTTTATTACAGAAGATCAAATTGAAGAAGAAATCGGTCGTTTAATTGATTTATTCGATTATGTTTATAGTGTATTTAACTTATCATATCATATCGAATTATCAACAAGACCAGAAGATAAATATATCGGTGAACTTGCAACATGGGATAAGGCAGAAACTGCACTTGCAAATGCAATGACTAAAAAAGGAATTAAATTCATTTTAAATCCTGGTGATGGTGCATTCTATGGTCCAAAACTTGACTTCAAATTAAGAGACTCAATGAATAGAATTTGGCAATGTGGTACTATCCAACTTGATATGAACTTACCTGAAAGATTCGATTTAACATATGTAGCAGAAGGTGGAGAAAAGAAACGTCCTATTATGCTTCATAGAGCCTTATTTGGTTCAATTGAAAGATTCATTGGTATTATCATTGAACACTACGCAGGAGCATTCCCACTATGGCTTGCACCAAAACAAATGGTTATTATTCCAGTAAGTAATGAAGTACATGCTGAATATGCTAAAAAAGTTGAAGCACTTCTAAAAGAAAAAGGAATCAGAGTAACTATTGATGATAGAGAAGAAAAAATGAACTACAAGATTCGTGAAAGCCAAACTAAAAAAGTTCCTTATACTTTAGTACTTGGTGATAACGAAGCACAAAATAATTTAATTACTTATCGTCATCATGGAACAAATAATTCAGTTACTTTAACAATTGATGAATTTGTTGCACAAGTAGTAAAAGAAGTTGAAACAAAAGGCAAAGAATAATAAAATTAAAGCTTAAATCTAATCATGATTTAAGCTTTTTTTGTAATAATTTTTCATAATAATTTATATAAATAATTGATATAAAAAAATAATATGATATAATTATTATGTAATGATTATTATATTATTGCGTATATAAATTTATCAAACAAGGAGGATAAAAATATGATAGAACCAATCTATATTATAATTGGAGTAGCTGCTGTATTACTATTATTATTTTTCATTGCAGGATATGTTAAAGCTGCACCAGATACAGCAATAATAATCTCAGGTTTAGGAAAAAGAAAAATACTAATTGGTAAAGCAGGCTTTAGAGTTCCATTTTTACAAAGAATGGATAAACTTTCTTTAAGAGTGTTCCAAGTTGACATTCGTACTGATGAAGCGATTCCAACATCAAATTTCATCAACATTAGAGTAGATGGTGTTGCGAACTTAAAAATTTCATCTGATCCACAACTTCTTAATAGAGCTGCAGAATCAATTTTAAACATGTCAGAAGCAAACTTAATTAAACAAGTTCAACAAGTGTTACAAGGTAATATGCGTGAAATTGTTGGTACTGTTGATATTAAGAAATTAGTACAAGATCGTCAAGGTGTAGCAAACTCGGTGAAAGAAAATGTAGTACCTGATATGGCAAAAATGGGTATTGAAGTTGTTAACTTTAATATTCAATCATTCTCAGATGATAATCATGTAATTGAAAATCTAGGTATAGATAATATTGCGCAAATATCTAAAGATGCAGCAATTGCAAAAGCAAATGCTGATAGAGATGTTACAATTGCTAAATCAATTGCAGAAGAAGCTGCTAATAGAAGTAGAGTTGAAGCAAATCAAAAGATTATCGAACAAAATACAACGTTATCATTGAAAGAATCAGAATTAAAACAACAAACAGATACTGCAAAGGCACAAGCAGATGCAGCCTATAAAATTGAAGAACAAAAACGACTTCAAGAAATTAATATTGCTCAAATTAATGCTGATATTGCAAAACGTGAAAGAATGGTAGAACTTGAAAATAGAGAAGTAGAAATTCAAGAAAAGAAATTAGCTGCAGAAGTAAATAAAGTTGCTGATGCTAAAAAATATGCTGCGCAACAAGAAGCCGAAGCTGATTTATATTCACGTCAAAAAGCTGCAGAAGCTAGAAAATTTGAAAAGCAACAAGAAGCTGAAGCATTAAAAATCCAAGCAGAAGCCGAAGCTCTTGCTCAAATTACAAAAGCAAATGCTTTAAAAGAAGCAGCATTAGCTGAAGCACAAGGAATTGAAGCAAAAGGTCAAGCAGAAGCCGAAGCTATTAAAGCTAAAGCCGAAGCGATGAAACAATACGGAGAAGCTGCTACACTTCAATTAATCTTAGATTCTGGTGTTCTTCCAGAGATTGTAAATTCTTATAGTAAACCAGTAGCCGAAGCTCTTTCAAAAATTGATTCAATTACTATGTATGGTGAAGGAAATTCAGCTAAACTTACTGAAGAAATTTCAAAAAATGGAATTCAAATATTTAATGGTTTAGAACAAGCAACAGGCCTTGATATTAAATCATTATTAGCAGGATACCTAGGTGGAAAACTTACTAGCAAACAACAAGAAAAAAACAATGAAAATGAATAAATAAAAAAACAAACACATTAGCATAATGAAATATTTCATTGCTAATGTGTTTTTTTAACGTTTTGTTTAATAATATGTTATAATAAAGTAAAGAAAAGAGGAAGAGTATGAAAAAAATAAAATTATTATTACTATTATTACTGTTATTCGCAATCGTTGGTTGTAATAAGCCACAAGAAGAAGAGTATAAAGTATTATTTTTAAATAAAGACGATAAAGTTATTAACACAATATTTGTTACTAAAAATGACGTATTTGAATATCCTGATGCGCCAGTTGTTGAAGGATATGAATTTATTGGTTGGGATAAACAAATATATCAAGTATCAGAAGATACTACAATTAGAGCTAATTACAAAAAAATTACTTATACTGTTAAATTTTATGATATCAAAAATAATGTAATATCAACACAAACTATTGATTATAATCAAAGTGCAATAGCACCAAATTTAGATAATGTAGAAGGTTATGAATTTATTGGTTGGGACAAAGAATTTACAAATGTAGTTGAAAATTTAGACATTAAACCTATATATGATAAGAAGACATTCACAGTAAAATTCTATGATAGTAAAGATAATATAATTTCTACACAAAATGTAAAAATTAACGAAAGTGCAGTTGCACCAAGTGTAGATAATGTAGAAGGATATATATTTGTAGGTTGGGACAAAGAATTTACGAATGTAGTAGAAGATTTAGAAATAAAACCTTTATATAATAAAAAAACATATACTGTTAAATTTTACGATAACTTTGGTAATTTAATAGATGAACAAACTGTACCTCATAGTGAAAACGCAATAGAACCAATAAACGTTGACAAAGAAGGATATACATTTGCTGGATGGGACAAAGAATTTACAAATGTAGTAGAAGATTTAGTTGTTACTGGACAATATGAAGCAATCTATTATACAGTAACATTCATAGATATGTATGGTGATGTTATTGAAATAAAAACAGTTCAATCACATACAGAGGTTGAAGCACCAACTGCTCCAATAGTAGATTATCATACATTTGATAAATGGAATCAAAATTTAGATAACATAACAGATGATTTAACAGTACAAGCTGTATACAAATTTAACAATAAAATATATGATATTAAAGATGTAAATTACTGGTTACAAATATTATCAAAAAAATATAATATTAATAAATCTCTTCTAGATGCTGATGGCATAAACATCTTCAATACAAAAGTAACAAGTGATTATTCTAAGACAAAAGTTGTAGATTTATTGAAAATATCAACAAATGAAACATATAGTAATATATATAGTTTAATTACAAAGTATACAAATATTAATAAATATACTGTTTATAATGATTCTACAAGTAGTGCAATATCATCTTCCGAAAAAACAACTATATTAAATAATAGAAACTTAGAAAACATTCCAACAACAATAACTGTTAAATTTGGATTAATTACAAATTTCGCATGGATGAGATCGTATCCTACAAATTATTATTCAGATAAATATGCAATGGATCGATTCCAAGAAACAACACTAAATGTTGGTGAAGGTGTTGCAATTTACCACGAAAGCTT
>JAZKYN010000064.1:0-3043 GCA_045612145.1 Bacilli bacterium | reverse complement strand
GAGCTATTTCCGCAAAATTCTTTTAATTTTGCGAGATTTTTGCTGTGCTTGGTATAAAAATTTTCTTTTCAAAATCAAACTTTGTTTGTTTTTTAATCTTTTGATTTAATTATCAAATTAAAGTGAACTTTATTTGCTAATTCAATCAAAAGCTTTGAAAATTTTTCTACTCTCGCGTATCGCAAAAATTCCGCTTGGCTACGTATGAGGTTTAACCCTCATTTGCGGATGCAAAGTTACGTCTTTTTTTTGATATGACCAAATATTTTTGTAAATATTTTTGTTTATTTGATAATTATGTTGATTATCAGTGAGTTTTGTTTTGGGTGTAGCTTGAAAAATGACTTTTGAATATTTGAAATTCGCTAAATTATCTCTTTTGTTATCTATTTTTGAGCGCTAAAAATTCGTGAATTTGCGTGTTTTTATTGTAAAAAGGCTATTTTTTTACTATGAAAAATTCAAGGAAGAGTAAATTGAGCTTTGATTTATTGAATTTTAGAATTTGTAGAGGTGAGGGTGTCTGTTGTTTTAGGGAATGATAATAAATTCAGGAAGATGTCTATATTTTTAGAAAATATGTCTATTAATCTAGGAAAATAGTAAAAAACTGTCTACTTATTTTAGGAAAAGACAACCTGTTTTGCTAGAAATAGGGACTTGCAAAGTTTGCAAAGTTGCAAAGTTTTGATAATCGGTTGATTATCTTTGTGTTGGATGTGTTGTGTTGTTTTTGTTGCTAAAATCTGGAGTTAGGTTTTGTATTGATAATTAGATTGTTATGGGAACTTTGCAACTTTGCAATTGCAAAGTTGGCTTTTTGTGGTAAATTTTGCGGTAGAAGAAGAAAACTTTGTAGACTTTGCAAGAGGGAGGTGTGAAAGTGGCTGTTTTCTTGCTTGAAGGTAGGGTGAAGGTTGCTGTGGAGTAGGGTGGATATGTTCTTTTTTTGTATGATGAAATTGGGTATAAGATATAGCTCGATATTGTTATGTGTGTGTCGTATAAAATAACAAAATCGACCAAATTGGGAAATCCGCATTTGGTCGATTTATTATTGTGAGTTTGAATTCTTGATTTGTTATACGATTAATTTACTTGCGAGTTCAATTAGTCCATAAATGCCAGCACCTCCAATAGAAATCATTAATGCTAACATACCAAAACAGCCGTTGGAGTTAGAATTTGAAGAATTTGTATTTGTTGTTCCATCGTTGGGGTCAACAGTAATTTTAATTTTATCTAAAGGGCAATTAAAATGTTTTGCAAGGTATTGGATTGTTTTACATAATGGAGTAGTATTAAATGGAAAATTTAAGAATGTTACGATTCCATCACACCAATCATAGTCATTTAATAATTCGTTTATTGATGAAAAACCTTCTTCTTCAATAACATCTTTTATAGATTGCTTTTTTCCGTCTTCTGTTTCATAGCAGCTATTTATTTCACATAAAGTAAATAATTCACTATTAATAAATTCTTTCCATGCTTCAGGTTTGGCACAACAGCCAGAGGTCCATAAAATAATTCCAGATTTTTTTGTATCATCAGGAGCAAGTCTGTTCATTTCTGTAGTATCTAAATATTTTCCGCTACAAACAGAAAAATCAATATCTCCTAAATCTATACGTAGTTCTTTTTTTGTATTAGGATCAGCTTGAACTCCTTGTACATATTCTTGAATTTGAGCAAATAAATTTTGGTCGACTTCGATGTCATCGAGGAAAAAGAAAGGGTCTTCTATTTCGAATTCTTCGTAATTCATAGGATTTAATATTTTATAGGTTATACAAATTTATTTTTGAAAGAACCATTGTGTGAAATAGCTATGCTATTGGTTAGATGATTCGGTGATATATGTTTGAAGTATATTGATAGGCGAGAAATTATGATTTTTACAAATAGTTTGAAATTTGCTGTCTATGTCGCTTATGTAATCTGGATATTTCTCTTTTAAAAGAATTATAGTCTCGTTGATATTTTGGGTGTTTTGAATGATTCTATTTCTTGAATTTATTGTTTCGATTACAATTTTTTCAATTGAATTGAGGCTGTCTGTAATTCTTGAATTTATTGTTTCGATTACAATTTTTTCAATTGAATTGAGGCTGTCTGTAATTTTTTGTTCCATTATTTTTGTGTTTTAAATGTTAATAATGTTAATTAATATATTCTCATTTTTTGTTTTTAATTTCACGTTACATTCTACACATGATGCAGCAGATGTCAATACAAATTATCTAAATTCCCTTGCATAGGTTCGTTTAAATATTCTGTAAGTGGGATAATAAGATTTGGATCTAACATGTTATTTGTTCTTTGGGAAATGTCAAATTCAGTAATAATATCTTTTTCTGTGATAGTATAATATTTATTTGCACGAAGGTAATTATGTAATGGAGCGGTTGGATCTGTTACGTTATCTTCAAAAACATCTTCTGCTTTTATGTTGTGCTTATTTGGTAACAATTTGATTACAATAAATTTTGTTTCTTCATTGCCAGATAATTGTGTTGATTCAATATCGTATAAAATATCCTCATTGTCACTTCTGACAACACATATAGCGTTAAATATACCATTTTTTAATCCATGTTTTAGAATACTATCTTTATTGTATGATGGTGTAATATGATAAAAAGGTAAATTTCTGTTTATATATTCTTGTACGGTCATTTTTATAATTATGTGATTTTTTTATTAGTTTAATTTATGTTTATTTAAAAAGTATATGCATTCACTAGTGTCCACTAAAAAAATAAAAATTGCTCTTTGACTTATTGAAAATTAGTTATTTACAACGTTTTTTTGACCGAACGGACTTGATTTTGTAAATTTGCAGTTTAAAAACTAACTGCTTATGTATCAAGATAAATATGTTTTCTCTCAGGTTGTAGATTTCCTAAATAGAAGTAAATTCAACCGTATTGTTGATAAGTATACTGGAGACCGTTACATAAAGAGTTATTCCACATGGAATCAACTACTTACTCTTATCTTTGGTCAGCTTAGCCGTTCTGCAAGTTTGCGAGATGTCGTT
>JAZKYN010000063.1:0-1916 GCA_045612145.1 Bacilli bacterium | reverse complement strand
GCAACAACTCGTTTTGGTGATTTAACAGCTCCAATGCGTGATAGATTTGGAATAGTTCATCAATTAAAATATTATACAAATGAAGAACTTGCAAAAATTATAAAAAGAACATCAAGAATTTTTGAATTTGATATTGATGATGACGCAACTCTTGAACTTGCAAAAAGATCAAGAGGAACTCCACGTATTGCCAATAGATTATTCAGAAGAATAAGAGACTTTGCACAATACGAAGGATCAAAAAAAATCAATATTAATATAACAGATTATGCATTAAATAAACTTGATATTGATAAAGCAGGTCTTGATATAACAGATAGAAAATATTTATTAGGACTTATTGAACGATTTAAAGGTGGACCTGCAGGTTTAGAAGCACTTGCGGCAACAATTTCGGAAGAAACAGTAACACTAGAAGATGTTAATGAACCATACCTTTTACAAGAAGGATTTATCATAAGAACCCATAGAGGACGTGTTGCGACCGAAAAAGCCTATGACCATTTAAAAGTTCAAAAAGGAGGATTATTTTGAGAGTAGCAGATTTTGACTACAATTTGCCAGAAGAGTTAATAGCACAAACTCCATTAAAAGATAGAACAACATCAAGATTACTTGTGTTAAATAAACAAACTGGTAATATTGAACATAAACACTTTTATGATATTATTGACTACTTAGATGAAAATGATGTACTTGTAATAAATGATACAAAAGTATTACCGTCAAGAATATATGGTAACAAAGTTGATACTAATGCTTTTATAGAACTTTTATTATTAAAAGAAACTGATAAAGATACTTGGGTAACACTTACAAAACCTGCACGTAGAGTTAAAATAGGAACTGAAATTTCATTTTCAAATGGACTATTAATTGCAAAATGTATCGGTGAAGGTGAGGATGGTGAAAGAACATTTAAAATGGAATATAACGGAATATTCCTTGAAGTTTTAGAACAAATTGGAACAATGCCACTACCTCCATATATTCATGAAAAACTAGATGATCAATCAAGATATCAAACAGTATATGCAAAAGATTATGGAAGTGCAGCAGCTCCAACAGCAGGTCTTCATTTCACACAAGAATTACTTCAAAAAGTAAAAGAAAAAGGCGTAGAAATATTATCAGTTACACTAAATGTAGGTCTTGGAACATTTAGACCAGTAAGTGCTGAAACAATAGAAGAACATCATATGCATTCAGAAACTTATCAAATGAGTGCATATACTGCAGAAAGATTAAATTTAGCAAAACAAAATGGTAAAAGAATCATCAGTGTTGGAACAACATCAACAAGAACACTAGAAAGTATTATGGCAAAATACGGAACATTTGTAGAATGTAAAGAATCAACAAATATCTTTATTTATCCACCATATGAATTTAAGGCAATTGATGCTTTAATTACAAATTTCCATTTACCAAAATCAACACTAATTATGTTAGTAAGTGCTCTTGCGACAAAAGAACATATTATGAATGCTTATAACGAAGCAGTAAAAGAACAATACAGATTCTTCTCATTTGGAGATGCAATGTTCATAACAAATAAGTAACATTGTTTGACAAAATATATTAATATATTATAAAATACAAAGTATAGATTAAGTAATTAGTCTATACTTTTATATTTTTTAGGGGGACAATTAAATAATACATACTACGATATATAGCAAAAGGGGGGCTGCTTATAAACTAGTTAAGAAATAATATAAATCATAATATTATTAAAAAACAAGCATCTTATAGCTTTTTTTGCTATAGGATGCTTTTTTGTTTTTTATTTAAATTTAGGGGGGAAAATTGAATAAATTAATAAAAAACATCATTAAGTATCAACAAACAAAAGAAAATGATACATTTAACAAAATAATAAAGGATATAAATTATATCATAAATAAACATTTAAA
>JAZKYN010000062.1:0-9439 GCA_045612145.1 Bacilli bacterium | reverse complement strand
CGATGCAACTTGTACATCAAAAGGACTAACAGATGGAATACATTGTGAAGTGTGTAATGAAATTTTAGTACCGCAAGAAGAAATTTTAGAGTTAGAACATACATTTGAAGATATATATGATGATGATTGTGATGTATGTGGGTTTACACGTGATGCAGATTATATTAGAGTAAAAGATAAAATGAATTTATATTTAGGTATTAAACTTGATGATTTAATAAGTTTAACTAAAAATAATGAATCAATAATAATAGCTCCAAGTTCAATATTTTATATATTTACAGTGGATGATAAATATAATGTAGTTGTTGAATATCCAGCAAATGCAGATGATGCTGCTGCACGAATTGAAGTATTTTATAAACCAGAGCCCACTACTGAAGATTATGAAAGTATTAAAAAAGGAATGACGGTTTATGAAATGGTTGAAATAATTGGTAAACCTTCTAATTATCAGTCTACATCATCAGGTAGTGAACATTATGTTAGTTATAAAATAGATCAAAAAACAGATTTTATAATAACTTTTGTCGATACATTAGAAGAATCAAATTTAGTGAATAGTACTAAATTTAATACAAAATATTAATTATAAAAAAGCTTCTTAAAGAAGCTTTTTTCTTTTTTACATAATACTTTTCACTTTAATTGATTTTTTAAAAGATATATCATATAATATAAACGTATATAAATATAAACATATAAACATCTATTTATATGAAAGGAGAATATATGGAATTTGTAGAAAGAGAAAACATCAATGATTTTGCATCAATTCTTAATATTTTAGGTGATCCTATTAGATTAAAGATTGTTGTTGATTTAATGGATCATGATTGCAGTGTCACAGGTTTAATGCAACATGTAAATATTAGTCAACCACTTGTTTCACATCACTTAAGAATATTAAGAGACGCAAAAATTGTTAAAGCAACTAAACTTGGTAAACAAGTTATATATAGTTTAGTAAATGAAACATCAAAAAATATTGTAACCTTATTAAGTAAGGAGGTAACATCTAATGTTAGAAGTTAAGAACTATCAGTTATTAAAAGTAAATAACACAAGAAACTTCAAACGTATTTGCAATGAAATAATGAAAATAGAAAAGATAAAATCTGTTTCTATTGAAACAACAAGTAATATTATGCATGTCGAATACGACTTTGAAAATGAGCTAACAGAAGAGTTTTTAAAAGAAAAAGAAGAACTTATTTTAAAAGCAATTCATGAATATGAGAAAAAAGTAGTAATAACTAAAATTGACTTTCAAGAAAAATTTAGAAAAGTTCTATATTTAAAAGGACTTGACTGTGCACATTGTGCATCAAGAATAGAAGCACTTGCTAAAAAGAATATGGATCATGAACAAATTATTGTAGATTTTTCAACAGGAAGATTTATTATTGAAACTTATAATAAAGCAACAATTGAAACATTATTTGCAAATGTTAACAGAATTGCTCATCGTGTAGATGATAAGATTATAGTTGTTGATAACAAAACAAAAAAAGAACAAGAAGTAGCTCCAACTAAATCAAATAAAAAAGCGAATATTTGTTTTATAATTGGTCTAGCATTATTTGTCGCAATCATTGCATATTCTATATTTAAATATCCTAAATGGTGGTTCTATATTCCTTCTTATTTATTAATAGGATATCCTGTTATTTTAAAATTCTTTAAAAATTTATTTAAAGGACATGTTCTAGATGAAACATTCTTAATGACTGTCGCAAGTATTGGTGCCTTTGTTACAAAACATGCTAGTGAGGCTGTAATGGTTGTTGCGTTATATCAAATAGGTGTGTATTTACAAAATAAGGCAATAAACCATTCTAGAAATTCAATTAAGAATTTACTTGATTTTGATATTAAAATGGCAAAATTAAAACTTGGAACAGAAATTATGGAAGTTGAAGTTGAAAGCTTAATGCCTGGTGATATTGTAATTGTAAATAAAGGTGAAATTATTCCAGCAGATGGTGTTGTTGTAACAGGTAAAACAAATATTGATACTAAAAACTTAACAGGTGAAAGTATGCAACGTACAATTGATGTTGGATCAGATGTATTAAGTGGTAGTGTTAATATGGGAAAAATGATTGAAATTAAAATCACAAAACCATATGGAGATTCATTAATTTCAAAAATCATGGATTTAGTAGAAAACGCAACAAGCGCAAAAGGTAGAACAGAAAACATTATTACAAAGTTTGCTAAATATTATACACCAATTGTTGTATGCATTGCTTTAGCAATCGTAGTAACAGGAGCAACATTTAATTTATCAAATATTAATACTTGGATTTATGCCGCAATGGAATTTTTAGTAATATCTTGTCCTTGTGCTCTTGTTATATCAGTGCCACTATGTTATTTCTCATCAATCGGTATTGCTAGTAAACGTGGTATTCTTGTTAAAGGAAGTAACTATATTGAATCTTTAAATAGTGTAAAAAATATTGTATTTGATAAAACAGGAACAATCACAAAAGGTGTATTTACAGTAACAAATGTAGTATCACTTTCAGAAGATGTATCAAAAGAAAGATTGCTTAATATTTTAATTCATGCTGAATATTATTCAAATCATCCAATTGGTATTTCAATTGTAGATAACCATGGTCGAGAAAAAGTATTCCCAGAAATTATTACAGAATTCCAAGATATTACAGGTGGTACTAAATCAGTAATAAATGGTAATAATGTTCTTGTTGGTAATGACAAATTAATGAATGCAAATAAAATCAAGTTTGATCCTGTCGAAAGTAATAATTTAGTAGTTCATATAGTTAGAAATAAAGTATATTTAGGTTATGTAGAAATTGGTGATGTTATTAGAGATGAAGCATATGAAACAATTTATAAACTTAAAAAGTATGGTTATAAATGTTATATGTTAACAGGTGATACAGAAAGTATTGCTTCAAGTGTCGCAAATAAACTTGGATTTGATGGATATTATGCAGAACTTCTTCCACATCAAAAAGTAGAAAAATTAGAAGAAATTAAATCTTCTTCAAAAGGAAAAACAGTATTTGTTGGTGATGGTATTAATGATGCTCCAGTTATAGCTAGTGCCGATGTTGGTATTGCGATGGGTAACACAGGAAGTGATGCGACAATCGCAATAGCAGATATGGTTATTATGGGTGATAATTTAACAAGAATCACAGAGTCATTAATTATATCAAGATATACAAAGAAAAAAGTTACAGAAAATATTGTATTTAGTTTATTCGTAAAATTTGCAGTAATGTTTTTAGCAGTTGCTTTAAGTGTGTTCCATCAAAAAGAATTACCACTTGGTCTTGCTATATTCTCAGATGTAGGCGTATCATTACTTGCAATTTTAAATTCATTATTAATAATGAAAATATTCAAAAAAAGTACAAAGAAACAAGAGGTAATCATCGATGAATAATGAACTTGTATTAGTAGGTAAAATCATAGGAGTTTTTGGAATAAAAGGAGAACTTAAAGTTTATTCTGAAAGTGATTTTATTGAGACTAGATTTAAAAAGGGCGCAAAATTAATTTTAAAAAATAAAAAAACTTCAAAAGAAGTAACAGTATCATCAATGAGAATTCATAAGAAAACAATTCTAATTACAATTGACAATTTATTTGATATAAATAAAGTAGAAGAATATGTTGGATATGAAATATATGCAAATAAAGAAGATGATATAGAACTTGATGAAGATGAATACTATTTAGATGATTTAGTAGGACTTGATGTTTATGATGAATTTGATGAGTTTGTTGGTGTATTAAATGACTTTATCGAAGTTCCTCAAGGATATATTATGGAAATAAAAAACAAAGGGAAAAAAGTATTAATTCCATTTGTTGATGAACATATTATTGATATTGAAGAAGACAAAATAATCGTAAAGGTATTAGAAATATGCCAGTAAGATTCGATATATTAACACTATTTCCTGAAATGATTGAAGGAATAATCAATAGTTCAATTTTAAAAAGAGCAATTCAAAAAGAAATCATTGAAATAAACATTATAAATTTTAGGGATTTTTCAACAAATAAACATTCAACTGTTGATGACTATGCATATGGTGGTGGAGCAGGAATGCTAATCAGTGTTGAACCAATTCATCTAGCGATGAAAACAATCCCTGGATTAGATAGCGCATATAAAATTTTAACATCACCATCAGGTACAACATTCTCACAAAAGAAAGCAGAGGAACTTTCGCAAAAAGATCATTTTGTAATCATTTGTGGACATTATGAAGGAATTGATGCGAGAATTTTAGATTATATTGATGAAGAAATATCAGTAGGAGATTATGTATTAACAGGTGGTGAAATACCTGCTTGCCTGCTTGTAGATTCAATTTCTAGGCTTATTCCAGGGGTAATAAGCGATGATTCAACATCAGGTGAATCATTTACAATGGGTCTATTAGAATACCCTCAATACACTAGACCTCAAGTCTATGATGGTAAAAAAGTGCCTGATATTTTACTATCAGGACACCATGCAAATATTGAAAAATGGAAAAGATATGAGTCTTTAAAGAAAACATATCATAATAGACCAGATTTACTTGAAAAATTTGAATTAACAAAAGAAGACATAAAAATGTTAGAGGAAATAAAAAATGAAAAGAATTAGTTTCCTATTAATAATGTTATTTATTCTTATATGTTTAACATCTTGTAAAAAAGAAGAATATAAAAAGTATAATATTGGGCAAGAAAAAGAATTTATAAATCAAATATACGATTACATTGATAATAATAAAGAATATTGTTTAATTGATGTAAGAGACCTTGAAACAGAATATGCAACAGGCCATTTCAAAGGTTTTATAAACTACAGTATTGAAAAAGGCAATACAAGTGAATTTGTTTATAAAATTAAATCAATGTACTCAAAAGAAAAAGCAATCTTTATTATAGATAAAGATGGTTCTAAAGTTGAAGAATTAATGGCTGCTTTAAAAGAAGAAGGATATCCTAAAATATATATATATTTAGGTGGATATGGAAATTTAGAAAAAAATAATAATGATGATTTTATTGTAGTAACAGGTACAGATGACTGTGGATGTTAGGAGAAGAACAGGATGAAAAAAGTAAAACTATTATTAGTAATGATATCATTATTCATAATTACAAGTTGTACAACTGGTAATATAACTCAAAATAGTGAAGAATACAATATCACATATTTTGTAAATGGTGAAGAAGTATTATTACAACCACAAAAATATACTGAAGGAAAAGGGTGTAATCTCCCTACTCCTGAAGTTGAGGAAGGGTATGTTTTCAGTGGATGGTATAATAACTATACTTATCAAGGGAATGAAATTACAAATATATCAATAACTGATAATGGACACAAAACATTATTTGGCAAAAT
This sequence comes from Bacilli bacterium, assembly GCA_045612145.1. Classification (GTDB taxonomy): domain Bacteria; phylum Bacillota_I; class Bacilli_A; order ML615J-28; family CAG-313; genus CAG-313. The sequence goes on along the minus strand of JAZKYN010000062.1, from coordinate 4,044 downwards.
AGAAAGTTTAAATTTTATTAAACCAAAATTATCGGAACAACCACTAAGAGATGTTGCAATGACAAATGGATTTACAAGAGGACTTCCATCTGTTGGAGAACCAAAAGTACTTGTAATTCCAGTAGAATTTACAGATTATCCTGCACCAACAGGAATGGTTGAATGTTTAAACAAAGCATTCTTTGGAACAAGTGAAGATACAGGTTGGGAAAGCTTACAAAGTTATTATTATAAATCATCTTATGGTAAATTAAAAATAACAGGCACAGTATTGCAACCATATAATACTGGAAAAAAATCGACAAAATATATATATAATGATAATGCAGATTATGAAATGATAAAGGTGGCACTTGAGTATTATGATGATCAAATTGATTATTCAGACTATGATACGGATAAAGATGGATATATAGATTCTATATATATAGTTTATACAAAATCATATGATGCAAATAGTGATCTTTGGTGGGCATATACTTATGAGTATTTTACAGAAACAGAAGAATATTATGATAATGTTGAAGCAGATTTCTATTGTTTTTCTAGTTACCAATTTTTCTTTGACAAATTAAATGGAGAGAAAATTAAATATAATTCAGAGACAATAATTCACGAAACTGGTCATTTGCTTGGACTTGATGATTATTATGATTATGATAATAAAGTAGGACCAAAGGGAGGAATTGGTGGAGGCGATATGATGGACTACAATGTTGGTGATCATAACGCTTATAGTAAACTGATTATGGGATGGATTTCACCATATATATTAACAGGAAATACGATTACACTAGATTTAAATTCGTTTGAAAAATCAGGAGACTGCATAATGATTTGTAAAGACTGGAATGGATCAGTATTCTCAGAATATTATATAATTGATTTTTATACACCAACAGGATTAAATGAATTTTGTAAAGGGGTTAATGGTTTATTTAGTATATCAGGAATTAGAATCTATCATGTTGATGCAACAATTGAAATAGATAATGAAACAGAAGATATTTGGACAATGACAAAATATGATAATTCTTATACGAGTCATAGATTGATTACTCTTATTGAAGCTGATGGTAGAAATAATATTAGCAATGGTGATTGTAGTGAAGATAGTGATTTATTCATTAAAGGTAAAATTTGTAGTAATTTAAAATGGTATGATAATACTAGCGCAAGCTTTACTTTAATAGTAAATGATATTACATCATCAAAAGCAAATATAACAATTGCATTTAACTAAAAAAATACCGCATTTTAAATGCGGTATTTATTTTTTAATAAGTGTAATTTTATTATCTTCAATTGTAATAAGTCTTTGTTTATATAAAGCACCAACAGCTCTTTTAAAGGCACTTTTACTCATAGAAAAATATTTCTTAATTTCTTCAGGTGTAGAACTATTTCCTAAGTGAAGAACTCCACCTAAATTTGTAAGATGATTTAAAATGATTTCAGAATCATCAAGTCTTGCAAGTTCTTTTTGTTTAATAAAACTACCATTAGCTTCATTATTTTTATTAATGTTAATAACTTTAACACTAACATTTTCACCTAAATGGTATTTTTTTCTTGTCATACTTTTATGAACAAAGATATATTCATAACTATCAGTATATAAACCAATTCCTTCGCTAGCAAGTCGACATACTGTTGCGTTAACTTCATCATTTTCTTTTAAAGAATTGGCTTTATTTTTGATATCTTCTTTGTTAATAATTCTTGCGACAAGTTGATCTTTTTTAACTTTTAAGATACAAGGAACCTTTTCGCCTACTTTTGGCCAAGCAAGAGTAGATTGAGGTAAGAAATCTGTTGAAAGTAAAATATCTTTTGCAATACCAATATTTACGAAAACACCAGCGCTACATGTTCCAACTACTTCAACAAAATCATACTTCTTAGTTGTAATAAGAGGTTTTTCCATTGTAGCACATAATCTTTTCTTTTGATCATAATATAAGAATGCTTCAATAGTTTCTCCAATTTCTAACTTTCTTGTTGCTTGATTGAAATGTAAGAAAACATAATTTGTAAGTTCCTCAGATTCTGGAGATAATGTATAACTTATATCAGTCTCTCTTTTTACAATAAAGCGACCAATTTCACCAACTTCTAAAAACATAATATAATTCTCCTTTATTGATATAATTATATCATAAAATATAAAATAATATATTATTTTTACACTTATAAAAATAAAACTTATTACTTGATTAAAATACTAAATTATGATATAATAATAACCGGTGTAGTGCTTACGACTACATCAAAGCACAATATTCCGCTCGTATACCAATACTAAATATTGAAATGTATATGTATGAATACTGGAAGATAAAGGAGAGTATAAATATGAGTCAACAATTATTAAATGCGGTTACAAAAAGTTATATGAAAAATGACTTACCTGAATTCCGCGCTGGTGACACAGTTAAAGTACACGTAAGAATCAAAGAAGGCGATAAAGAAAGAATCCAAGTATTCGAAGGTTTAGTAATTTATCGTCACGGTGGAGGAATTTCTGCAACATTCACTGTTCGTAAAATTTCTTCAGGTGTTGGGGTTGAAAAGATTTTCCCTCTTCACTCACCAATGATTGCTAAAATTGAAGTTGTACGTCTTGGTAAAGTTCGTCGTGCTAAACTTAGCTACATTCGTTCATTATCAGCAAAAGCTGCTCGTATTAAAGAGCGTCGATAGTCATTTAGCAAAAGAAATCAAACAGGAAACTGTTTGGTTTTTATTTTTTAACGTAATTTTCAATATTCAATCGTATTTATATTATTGAAGGTGATAATATGAAAAGAATACTATTTTTGACAATTATAATAATATTTAATACTTTGTTATTTTGTTCGTGTGATACAACTGAAGAAAGTTATATATTTAATGATAAAGATGTAATAGAAAACAATTATTGCTTGGTAGACTTAAGAGGAGAAGTAATGTATCCTGGGATATATAAAGTTGAAGTTGGATCATTAATAGTTGATGTTATAAATTTAGCTGGAGGCATTACTGATAATGCAAACATTGATAATATAAGTTTAGTATCTTCAATTGATTCAAATATTAAATTGATAATACCATCAAAAAATATAGAAACAAGTGAAAACACCTTAATTAATTTAAATACAGCAACCCTACAACAATTAACTACATTACCAAAAATAGGTGATGCAAAAGCCAAAGCAATTATCGAATATAGAGAAAAAACAGGAGGTTTTAAAAGTATTGAAGAAATAAAAAATATTAGTGGTATTGGGGAATCACTATATGAGACGATTAAAGAATACATTACTGTTTGAAGTATTAAAGAATAATTATTTTATAATTGTAATTTTCTTTATAATAAATTTATTAATATATAAAGGTCATTTCTTGTTAATTATATTAGATATAATGTACTTGATATATATATTTGCTGTTCATAAAAAATTTGCATTTATTATCATTATATTGAATACTATACTATTTTTTAATCTTTTTATAAGAGACATTAATTATAAAAAGTTATATAAAGAAGATATACAAAATTTATTAAAAGTTGAAAAAATTAATAAACTTGATAAAAACTATCAAGTTTATTTTAAATATAAATCAACAAAGATTATTGCATATATGGATGAACCACTCAAATTAGGTTCATATTACTATGTAAAAGGAACTCTTACTTTAGTAGATACCGCACATTTTGAAAACGGATTTAACTATAGAGAATATTTAAAAAACAAAAACATCCAAGGTATTTTAGAATTAGATACTTATGAATATAAAAAAAGAGGTATTAGTATACATTTATTAAATGATCTAATTAATAAATACATAGATGAAAAACTTGATACAAAATCCAAAGGAATGATTAAAGCTTTAACAATTGGAAATAAATTTGATTTTGATGATAATTTATATGACAGTATTGGTAAAATTGGCATAAGCCATTTATTTGTAATATCTGGTCTACATGTAAATATGATCTCATCTTTGATTTTATTTATTTTAAACAAAATCAAATTAAAAGATAAATATACAAATATTATA
>JAZKYN010000061.1:0-2540 GCA_045612145.1 Bacilli bacterium | reverse complement strand
GGAATAGATATGTCGAAGATAAAAAAAGAAGAATTAGAATTACTAGATGCATATTTTAGAGCTAGTAATTATTTAGCAGTAGGACAATTATATTTATTAGATAATCCACTTTTAAAAAGAAAACTAACACTTGAAGATATTAAACCAAAATTAGTAGGACATTGGGGAACAGTACCAGGACAAAATTTTATTTATACACATCTTAATAGAATTATAAAACAAAATAATTTAAATATGATTTATATTTCAGGACCAGGACATGGTGGAAATGCAATGGTAGCTCATACATATTTAGAAGGTTCATATAGTGAAGTATATCCATTTATTTCTGAAGATGAAGAAGGAATGAAAAGATTGTTTAAACAATTCTCATTCCCATGTGGAATATCATCTCACGTTGCCCCAGAAACGCCAGGATCAATTAATGAAGGCGGAGAATTAGGATATAGTTTATCACACGCATTCGGAGCAGTTATGGATAATCCTAGTTTAATCGTAGCCTGTGTAGTCGGTGACGGAGAAGCAGAGACAGGACCATTAGCAACATCATGGCACTCAAATAAATTCATAAATCCTAAAACAGACGGAGTTGTTTTACCAATATTACACTTAAATGGATATAAAATAGCTAATCCAACAATCTTCGGAAGAATGACAGATAAAGAAATGACTTCGTATTTTAATGGATGTGGATATAAACCATATTTTGTAAGTGGGGAAGATCCAATGTATATGCATGAACAAATGGCACTAACTCTAGATGAAGTGTTAAAAGATATAAGAGCAATCAAAAAAGGTAATAGTGTTAAAAGACCACTTTGGCCAATGGTTGTTTTAAGAACACCAAAAGGATGGACAGGACCAAATGTTGTTGAAGGTAAACAAATTGAAGGTACATTTAGAGCACATCAAATACCATTAAAAGTTGATGCTGAACATCCAAAAAATTTACAATTGTTAGAAAAATGGCTAAAGAGTTATCGACCAGAAGAACTATTTGATGAAAAAGGAAAACTAAAAAAAGAAATTAGAAAATTAGCACCAACTGGAAATAAAAGAATGGGGGCTAATCCAAACGCAAACGGTGGACTACTTCTTGAAGAACTAAAGACTCCAGATTTCAAAAAATATGGTGTTGAAGTTAAAGCCCCAGGTACAGTTAAAGAAAGCGATATGATGAATCTAGGAAAGTATGTTCGTGATGTTGTTGCATTAAATAAAAAGAACTTTAGAATATTTGGACCAGACGAAACATTATCTAATAGATTAAATCACGTATTTGAAAAAACAAATCGCCGATGGATAGATAAAAAAATAACAACAGATGAATTTTTATCAACAGACGGAAGAGTTATAGATAGTATGCTATCTGAACATCTTTGTCAAGGATGGTTAGAAGGTTATTTATTAACTGGTAGACACGGATTCTTTAATAGTTATGAAGCATTTATTAGAATAGTTGATTCAATGGCAAGTCAACATGCAAAATGGTTAAAAATATGTTCAGAATTACCTTGGAGAAGACCTATTGCCAGCTTAAACTACATATTATCATCAAATGTATGGCAACAAGACCATAATGGATATACGCATCAAGACCCAGGTTTCTTAAATCATATAGCAACTAAAAAGGCTGAAATTTCTAGAATGTATCTTCCACCAGATGCTAACTGTTTAGTATCATGTTTTGATCACTGTATTAAAAGTAAAAACTACATCAATGTAATTGTAGCATCTAAACATCCAACATATCAGTGGTTAACAATGGAAGAGGCAACAACACATTGTACAAAAGGTGCAGGTATTTGGGAATTTGCAAGCTCAGATGACGGAAGTGAACCAGATATAGTTATGGCTTCATGCGGACATGCTCCAACAACTGAAGTACTCGCAGCAATTATGATGTTAAGAAAAGAATTCCCAGAATTAAAAATTAGAATGGTAAATGTAGTTGATTTAATGAAATTACAATCTAATGATAAGCATCCACATGGAATGACACATGAAGAATACAATTCATTATTTACAAAAGATAAACCAATAATCTTTAATTTCCATGGATATCCTGATTTAATACATCAATTAACATATAATAGAGAAAATCAAGACATGCATGTTCATGGATATCTTGAAGAAGGAACTATAACAACATCATTTGATATGAAAGTTCAAAATAAAATAGATAGATACCACTTAGTTCTAGATGCATTAAAATATTTACCAAATCTTGGAAACAGATCATCTTCATTAGTTGAAGAATGCAAAAACAAATTAATAGAACATAAATTATATATTGCATCTTACGGCCAAGATATGGAAGAAGTAAGAAATTGGCATTGGGAAAAATATTAATAGAAAAGCAAAGTTCTTTGTAATAAAGGAACTTTGTTTTTTTAATAACAAAGAACAATTGACGAGGAATAGTTAATATGCTATCATATTGAAAAAAAAGAGGGTAGTTTATAATGAATAGTAAAAAAAGAAAAAAAGAAAAATCTTCGAATAAAGAATACTTAAAAAAAGTTTTAAAATATTTTTTA
>JAZKYN010000060.1:0-20828 GCA_045612145.1 Bacilli bacterium | reverse complement strand
ACTATTTCTTCTAAATTATATGTATCAACAGATTGATCATTTTCTTTATTTAATTTAGAAGATACAAATAGGATACAAAAAATTATTGTTAATAGTTGTAATACAAATAAACATATTGAAAGTATTAATAGAAATTTATTAACTTTTGTGTTTTTTTGATTTTCTTTCTTTAATTCTTTTTGTGATAATAATTCATCAACTGTTAATCCCAAAACTTGTGCAAGTTTTTTTAACATCATTATGTCAGGTAAATTTTCACCTGTTTCCCATTTACTTACAGCTTTGTTTGTAACACCAAGTTTGTATCCAAGTTCGTCTTGAGTAAACCCAAGTTCTTTTCTTTTTTGATATATAAATTCACCAAACTTATATTTATCCATGTGACCTCCTTGCTGACATTATACTATATCTTTATTAATTTGTAACTAGAACCATATCTCTTGACTAGAGAACTTTAATTTTCTTTACTTTTTTTAATATTATATCACATTTTCTTTGTCAATTTAAATAATAAAATAATTTGTTTTTTTAAAAAAAAGAAAAATCTAGTCAATGACTAGATTTTATCGTTTTCCTTTATCGTATGGTTGTCCTTCTGCTTTTGGAGCTCTAGATTTTTTAGACGTAAATGCTAAAACTACTAAAGTAATTAGATAAGGTAAAATTCTATATACATGTGAACTTATACCTATATTTGCAAGTGCAAAAACACCATCATTATTAAAATCAATATATGCATATCCTACTGAAATACATTTTAAAGCACCAAATAATAATGCCGCAAGAGCAATTGGAAGAGGTTTCCAGTTACCAAATATCATAACAGCAAGAGCTAAGAACCCAAGTCCAGCAACATCACCGTTAGAAGTGCATCCAGCTGCTGTAAGAGCATAAATAAATCCACCGAATGCAGCTAGACAACCAGAAATAATTGTACCAATATATCGCATTTTATATACGTTGATACCAAGTGATTCTGATGCTTGAGGATGTTCACCGCATGATCTTAATCTTAAACCAAATTTTGTTTTATATAATACTATTGATAGTACAACATAAATGATTATTGAATATAAAGTTGTCAAATAAACTTTATTAAATAATACATTTCCAAATACACCTAATGGATTTTCTTGTTTTGTACCAAGGCCAAAGTCTTCTTGGAATAACATAAATAAATCAGCTGATGAATATTTAGAATTAATATTTAATACATTTTGTTGACTTATAAGTAAAATTAAGAATAAGACGATTGCAGGAGCTAATAAATTAAGAGCTGTACCACCAATTGTTTGGTCTGCTTTTAAATTGATTGATGCATATGCTAATAATAGTGCAAATATTCCACCAAATAACATTGTAATTAACATAACAATTATTAAAAGTATTTGTCCTTGTTGAGGACCAAATCCAATTTTTAAGAATAATCTAACAAATAATACTCCAATGAAAGCACCAAAAACCATAATACCTTCAAGTGCAATATTAATAATACCACTTCTTTCAGCAAAAACACCTGCAAGAGCAACTATCATTAAAGGGATGCAAAAAACTAATGTTTGTTGAATAAAATATACCATTATTTATTTACCTCCTCTTGAATTTGTTCATTTACTTGATTTGGCTGTTCCACTATTGTAACTTCATTTAAAATTTCTTTTTTTGTTTTTCTTGTTTTTTTATCTAAAAATTGCTTAAACATTAAACTAAATGCACTAAAATAAACTATAACAGCGGTGATAATACTTGTAATATGTTCATTATATGGAGTCATATATTTTAATTGCATTCCATTTATATCAAGTAATGATATAAATGAAGATGAGAAAATTACACCTATTGGATTATTACAAGCAAGAAGGGCTGCAGGAATACCATTAAATCCTACTGCAGGTAAGCTTTGGTAAGTTTCCCATGCAAATTCAGTATTACCTGATAAATAATATAATGCTGCACCAGCGCCTGCTAGTCCTCCAGCAATTGCCATTGAAACAATTGTACATACTTTATCATTAATACCTGCATATTTGGCTGCAAACTTATTGCTTCCACATGCTTTTAATTGATATCCAAATGTTGTTTTGTTTAAAATAATGAAAATTAATATTGCGATAATTATTGCAATTATAATACCCGCATTAACTTGTGATCCTTTAAAAATATGATCTAGTCCAAGTTTAGGTGTTGCAACGTTATTATGAGTTGTTTTGAAAACATATGCCCAGTTCTTTGTTCCACTTGGATCTAATAGTGTTTTAAATGGACCTATTTCTTTATCAAATAACATTGTAACGATATTAGCCGAAATCCAGTTCATCATAATACAAGTTATAACTTCATTAACATTTAAGAACGCCTTAAATAATCCAGGTACAGCACCCCAAAGTGCTCCAACTATAATTCCACCATGAATTGCTAAAAACCATACAAGTAATGGTGGAACAACTGTAGTTGGAATTGATAAAGCTATAATTAATGTTGCTGCAGTACTAATTAAATATTGACCAGCAGCACCGATATTAAATAAACCTGTTTTGAATGCAAGAGCAACAGATAAACCTGTTAAAATTAATGGAGTTGCTCTAAATAGCATATTACCAAAATTAGTTCCATTAAAACCAAAAATTAATTTACCATTTGCATTTTTACCAATATTAAATATTCCAGAGAAAACTAGTTGTATACCATCAATTGCAGTTTTGAATGATAATTTTGATCCATTTACCGGAATTAATGCCATAATAACTAGTATTAGACAACCGATTACTAAACCAAAACCAATTGATATTAAAGAAGATGAAATAGATTTAACAGAATCTTTTTTCCATGTTTTCATGAACCACGTAGTTCTTTCTTCTTTAATTGCTTTTTTAGATGATAAAATGATATACGTAAAGAAGCCAGCAATTAAAACAAATTGAATTAAAAACCATAACCAACCTACCATTTTATTCACCTGCCTTTGTATCTTTTTTTGTTCCAGCCATGTATAGACCAAGTTCATTTATTGTTGTTGTCTTAGGATTAAGTTCACCAACAATTTCACCTTCATGCATAACTAATATTCTATCACTTAAATTCATAACTTCATCTAACTCTAAAGAAACAAGTAAAACAGCTTTTCCTAAATCTCTTTGAGCAACAATTTCTTTATGAATAAATTCAATCGCACCAACATCTAATCCTCTTGTTGGTTGTACTGCAATTAATAAATCTGGATTTAAATCTATTTCTCTTGCAATAATTGCTTTTTGTTGATTTCCACCAGACATTGTTCGACATACATCTGTAGAACCTTGAGGACTTCTAACATCAAATTTTTCAATTAATTTTTCAGAATATTTTCTAACTTCATCAGATTTAATAAATTTAAATTTTTGAAATCTTTCTTCATTATATTTCTTTAATACAAAATTATTTTCTAAAGTGAAATCTAATACAAGTCCATATTTATGTCTATCTTCAGGAATATGTCCTAATCCCATATGATTTCTTCTTTTTACATTTGAATATGTAATGTCTTTGCCTTTAAACCAAATAGACCCATATTTAACTTTTTCAAGTCCTGTAATACTATATACGAGTTCACTTTGTCCATTTCCATCAATTCCGGCAATACATACTATTTCACCTTTTCTTACATTAAATGAAACATTATTAACCGCATTTTTGTTTTTCTTAGAACCTTGTACTACTAAATTTTTTACACTTAGAACAACTTCCTGAGGTTTACATTCAGCTTTATCAACAACAAATTCTACTTTTCTTCCAACCATCATTTCTGTTAATTCAGATTTTGTAGTTTCTGTAACATTTACAGTACCAATATATTTACCTTTTCTTAAAACTGAACATCTATCTGCAACAGCTAATATTTCATTAATTTTATGAGTTATAAATAAAATTGATTTACCGCTATTTGCAAGATTTTTCATTATTTTAAGTAATTCATCAATTTCTTGAGGAGTTAAAACAGCTGTAGGCTCATCAAAAATTAAAATGTCATTATCTCGATATAACATTTTTAGGATTTCTACTCTTTGTTGCATACCAACCGTTGTATTTTCAATTACTTTATCTAAATCAACATTTAAACCATATTCAACAGATAATTTCTTTATTTTTTCTTTAGCTTCTTTCTTTTGAATGAAACCGAATTTTGTGGTTTCGGAACCTAAAATTATATTTTCAAAAACTGTGAAAACGTCAACTAATTTAAAGTGTTGATGAACCATACCAATACGATGTTTAGTTGCATCTTTTGGTCCATTAATTTGAATAACTTCACCATCTTTTTTTATAATCCCGCTATCTGGTTTATATAATCCAAATAAAACACTCATTAAAGTGGATTTACCTGCTCCATTTTCTCCAAGAAGAGCATGGATTTCTCCTTTTCTTAATTGTAAACTAATGTTATCATTAGCGGCTTTCCCATAAAAAGTTTTTGTTATGTTTAACATTTCAATAGCATAATTTTCCATAAAAAACTCCATTTTTTATAAATATACGATTATATTATACAATAAATTATATTTATAATCAAATAATTATAAAAAAAAAACTAACCATACGTTTAACGTATGGTTTGTTTTAAAATTCCTATTTAATCCATTCAAGATTTACATTTGAATATGCTTTTGATTCAGCACCTTCAACATTTGCATCAACAGTGATTTCACCTTTTTGAAGTTTTTCATATAAAGCATTATATTCTTCAACTGTGAATTTTTTGAATCCCCAAGAAGCTTCTTCAGTTGGTAAACCTACAGCGTTATCATTAGCACCTAAGTTGATAGATTTGTCAGAAATTTCTGCCCATGCACCAGCATAGAATTTTTCTAATGCATAGATAGTACCTTCTCTTAAACCTTTCATAGCAGATGTGATAACAGTTGGACTTTCAGCAGATTGGTCAACGTCAACACCAATAACTTTACCAGCATTTGCAGATGCAGCTGCGAATGCACTTGTACACATTGATCCACCACATGCGAATACAACTTCAGTACCAGTTGTATACCAACCTTCTAACATTGTTTGAAGTTCAGTAGATGCAGAGAATGTTGAACCGTATAACCAGCTATATTTCATTGAAACAGTGATTCCTAATTCTTTAGCAGCATCATTAGCACCTTGGATATATCCATAACCGAATCTTTGGCAAGCAGGGTTAGTTCCACCGCCTCCACCAGAGAAGCCTAATTTAGTGAATCCATCTTTTACTGCACCATAACCAGCTAGGTATCCAGCTTGTTCTTCTTGGAAAATAATAGCAGTTACGTTTTCAGCACCGAAATTCCATCCGTCAACGAATACGAATTTTACTTCTGGATGTTCTGCAGCAATTCTTGCTAACGCAGGTTCTTGCATGAAACCAGCACATACAACGATTTCAGCGCCGCTATCAACAGCAGCTTTCATAGCGTCATATCTATCATCATCAGTAGCATTATTAGCGTTTGCAGGTTGATAATATTTATATGATTTGTTGTTTTCACTTGCAAAACGTTTAACACCTTCCCAAGTACCTTGGTTGAATGATTTGTCTTTTAATTGTCCAATATCAGTAACAAATGCGATTTGATATTTATCAGCTTCCATAGTATCAGGAATAGCATCATAATCAAATCCTTCTTTTTCAGGTTTAGGTTGTTTACATCCAACAACGCAAAGAACCATGAATAAAGTAGCTAAAAATAGAAATACTTTTTTCATTATTTAAATTCCTCCTAATTGAAAATGTATTTTATCATATATGATTACATATACGACATAATTATAGCATAAGAAAATACAATTATCAACTATTTATATATTTTTCTTACTTAATATTCTAAAAATAAAGGGTACAGTTATTCACTATACCCTTTAAAATTATTCAGATTTTGTTAAATCTTTTCCTGTAATATTGTAATTTTCACCATCATATACAAAGTTATATGTAATATCAATAGTTTGTGTATCTTCATTATAAGTAATTACAATACTAATTTCTTCTTGTGCAGATGATAATCCTGAACCATAAATTGTTATTGTTTCATAATCAAATGTTACATTTTGAAATGCTTGTTCAACATATTTTACAGTATCATCTTTTTTAATAGTAACTTTAGTATTTCCATTTCTACCCATTCCAGTCCAATTTGTGCCTGTCCATATACCACATAAAACCTCAGGAATTACTTCTTGAACATCATCATTAAATTCAAGTTAAACATTATTGTTATTGTTATTGTATGATAATACAAATGTTTTTATCTCATTTATAAATAGTTATTTTATTTTACTACACTTTTATAATATATTCTATTTTCTTCTAACAGATCAAAATAAAAGCCATATCGTTAAATATAATTCTAGAAGATATTCCTTCTGAGTGTTCTTTGACAAATATATTTTTAAATTCTTCAATATATGTTATACCATGTACACTAACGGTTTAGAATAACGATCCTTTTTTAATTTTTCAACATAATTTTTAGAAATTTTACTTTACTCATACTATAACTCCATAATCATTTAACTATAAAAAAGCCCCCTGTAAAACATAACGTTTACAGGGAAAACTTGCTTTTTGTACATGTCCCAATTATGAGGTATAATTAATTTTATTATTAATAATACTAAAAAGTATTATCTAGATACACAACAAATAAAATTATCCCTATTAGAATAGCAAATATACCAATACATCTAGAAAAGAAAACATAGAATTCTGTTGGTTCACCACCATTTACATCCCATAAATGTTTAAATTTCCATATAAGTTTTGGTTTAAGTAACAATAATAATCCTACTATAAATATAGATATTGATCCAAATAATTTCATATAATTTTACCTCCAATTATTATTAGGCTAACTAATTAAAAATCAATGTAATTTTTTCATACGTAAATTGGCTTGTTCATATTCATATTCACTTGATATTTCAAAATGAATTCCCTTTTCATTACAAATATCTATAAAATCAATAGTGCATTCAAATAAAGGATGATCTTTTAATGCACACTTAACAGCATTATATAAACGTTCTACATTAACCTTATCAAGAAATTTAACTTTAAGAAAAGGACTATTCTCCATACATGTTTTATTAACAACTATAGGATATAAATCCATAACACCTAATTGATATCTTTTTTTCATAAATTATCATTTCTTAAACATATAACATTTTTTTAAAATACTATATAAAACTAATGCTCATTTTATATCTTACATATAATTAGAATTTTCAAAATAATATATTATCATTTTATCATAAAATAAGGGAAATTTCAAATGTTGTAATCAATTTTTCTATTAATTAAATATCAATCAAATATAATTTATCAGCTATAAGTTTTTGATTTAAAAATCTCGATACTTTTATTGTATCAAGAATAATTAATTAAAATTTATTATTGTTACTAAATGTTTCATATCCTAGTTTTACGCTACAAAATTTTTCACGAAGCAATTTTTAGTAGTAATGTATAAATTTTAAATTATACTAAAAGTTTCATTAACTAATCGTTAAATAGGAATTTGACAGTATTACAACTGCTTTATCTCATTAGCAATCACCGCCGCAGTTTTTGCGTTGGTATCAATTTTAATAGTATTGAGTGCTTGGTACATCGGTATTCTTGCTATGCTTCTCTCAATTACATCTTCAGAACGAATACCTCTTTCTACATCTTTTGATAATCTATCACACAGAGTCTTTTCATCCGCTACAAGCGATACGCATTTCACATCACAGTTCTGTGCATCAAGTTTTTTAAGTATGAAATCGATAATACTCTGCTCGTGCATCACCCAACAAAAAATGATATTCTCGTATGCAGAACATTTTAGAAAATTATTAAGTATATAACAAATATTATTTGTCACCATTGCTTTTGTTTCATCTGTTACTTGGAAAGGACTTGCATCCCAACACCAATCTCCGTCAAGAAATACGCTATTCGGTAAATCATGTTTGAGCAGTTGAGACACAGTTGTTTTTCCGACTCCCATAGTGCCACCAATCATATATAAAGTTTTCATCATTCACACCTACAAATTCTAATTTATCTATTAAAGATTAAATGTTTCTTTTATCATTTTAGCCACATCTTTAGCTTCTATATTTTCATTATTTATTCTTAAATAATTTATAAAAGGAATTTCACCTTCATTACTAACAAGGCGATGTAAATCTTCTTTCAATACACGTTTATTAGATGCTTCTATATCACGTTTTGAAGCTTTATTAATTAATCTATTTTCTGTTTTATTTCGTTCAAGACGAACTTCTTGTGAAGCTATTAATTCTATACAGTACACTTCATCAAATTTACTGACAAGATTTTCAACATATTCCCAATCTGAATCCATATCAAATGCCCACATTAAAGTGTGAATCATTCCGTAGCAATCACTTTTAGTGAAGTCATCAAATATAATTTCACGCAATTTAAGAATTGTATCACCTTTAAAATAACCAAAAATATCAATAACTGGTTCTATCATCATATGATTATGAAATAACCTTAAATCTGTTATCTTCATCAATTCTTGTCCAACTGTCATTTTCCCTAGAGAGCCTGAGCCTACAATTAATACTAATTTCACTTTAACTCCTCCATCTACTCGGTTAATGCTAATTTAATGTTCGGTTTATTTTAATTTATTTCTAATTCTTAGTGATGCTTCTAAGTGCATAATCCAATGACGTGAAAAAGGCATTCCTAATAGACCTTTAATGTTTTTACTACACCAATATTCAATTAACCAATATTCACTTTTTGTCACTGTATTAGTATTTTTAATTCTTTCTTTATCTAATTCAGAAAATACTATTTTTAAATCTTCATAGTCAATTGAAGATAACCATTCATTTGATTCTTCAAATACATTTTTAGCATATTTCCATAGTTCTTCTATTATTAGTGTTTTAGAAAACTCAGAAATATTTTCTCTCATCAATTCATTACCAGTTGTAATAATTGATGAATTCATTTTATTTTGATAATCATCTCTTAAAAACACTTGTTCTTTATTCTTAATTAAAGTGTTTAAAACTATATCTTCAATTCGAAACACATGATAAATAGAATATGCTATTGTTTTAGATTCATATCCATCCTTATTAATAAATGGTTGCTTTGAATAGTCTTCAATAGATAAATCTTTCATAGCATTTTTCCATTCATTAATTAATAAGGTTCTTAATTGAATAAGCTTATTAATTCCATCTTTAAATGAAGATTTTTTATTTAATAAAATTTTGGCATCTTTATTTAATTCTGACCACTCTTTATTCATTGCAACTCACCTACAAATTATAATTTATCTTACAATAATATTATACACTAAAACTTATTATATTTCCAACATTATCTCTTATTGGTTCGAGTCCCATCAAAACTAAAGGTTCGAAACCCCACAAAAGCAGGTTCGAGTCCGTGGTCAGTCTCACATAGTCTTTAAATCTAAATGTTTCATAAATAGGTAAAAAAATAGGATATTCTAACCAAATTTTGCTAAAATATCCTATATAAATAAAAAAATAAGCCTTCAATCAGAAGACTTACAGATTTCACAAAATGGCAATGTTAAACAATTTTAATACAATTCGTAAGGCACCTTTAAATTTTGTAAGGGTGTCTTTGCCATATAAATTATCATTTATTAGGAACAATTTTACTTGCTCCAATTACCTGTGGTTTAAAATCAATCATACTGATTTCATTGAACATTTTATTTTTTGAAACTTTCAATATTTCATTTGAAACCGGAAGGATATTTATACACTTATCATTTTTGTACGAATTGCATAATAGAAGATAATCAACATTTGATTTCAATATAACATCCAGACATTCCTTGATATCAATAACACTGAATGAGTAATATTTATTATTATCATATGCCAAGCAGCCAAATGTCGTTTTGTCTTCACAGCAAAACACTATTAATACATCGCTATTACTGTCGATAATTCCTTCTTTGCTAAGTTCATCCTTATATTGGTTAATTTTATCATTGTGCTCAGTAAATACTTTTATAAAATTATCTTTTAAATATTCAGTCGAATGTGTGACATTCATTTGATCATGAACATATTTAGTTTCGAGTGATGAATTATCTAGATTATTTAATCTTCTACTAATTCTAGAATCTTCTATTCTAGTTTCACTGCCTTTTTTGTTTCTTTTAGTTGCATCATATTCAAAATGCTCAATAATTATAAACTTATCAGCAATTTTTAAATATCCATCCGGATTATCTCTAAATACTATTTGGTTTGCATTCATAAAAAACTCATTCGCAAAATCACATATATTTTCCACCGTAATTGCATTTGTCGAACCATCAAAATATTTAATTAAACAATCACGAAATTCATTCATTTTATGATTATCTTTCATTAAAATTAGCTCCTTTTTAATTTTAACTATATAGTAACTACTATAAAGTCAAAACACCTTACGTATTATGATATGTAATATTCATATAATTTACAAAATTGACTATTGTTTCAAAATGAAGTGACATTAAAGAATATAAGCGATTACAATCTTCTTTACTAAAAGTATATCCCAACGGATGATCTGCATTATTACGATATTGTCTAACAACCTCAAAGAAACACATTTTCTCCTTTAGTTGAGTAAAACCAGCTCCATCAAAAAATGCTTTATTATCTTTAATATAATTAATTATTCCTTCAATTTTAGGCTTTGCGCAATTGCTTCCACTACAATATTGATTTATAAAGGGAGTAGTAAATCCATCACTAGAATATTTAACTGAGATAGAATTAAATAATTGATTAATTAAGTTCTCACAAGCCAATCCCATCATTGAAACACAAGAAGCATAACATTCATTAACATAATCTACCAGTGATTCCTGAAAAAAGAAAGAGCACTCATCAGACAAAACCGGGTTATTAATCTTTAGCTTAAAATTAGAAAACTCGTCATCGTAACCACGAGAGCTTGGATAAAACCTTTGTTTAGTATATATTGATTGATTATAAAAAGATTCGTTGCAATATCCTCTTTTTTTAGACCAAAGTAAAACTGCATCCAATTGTTTAGTTATACTTTTTATTCCTTTTTTTATTATGATTGATCCATTAGTTACTGAATTGATAGATTTTCCAGTCCCTGTAAAGATATCAATATACTCATGTTCTTTATGATAATTATTTATTTTAAGAGCAGGAATTTTTTCATCACTAAATATAATTAAATCAATATCTGATCTTGTGCTGTTTGTTTTATAAGCTCTTGAACCAAATAAATATATTGAATTGACACTTCCAAATAATTCGATTATTTCTCTAATATTATTTCTTAAATTTATTTCTTTGATTTCAATACATTCCATAAAATTACACCTTCTCTTTAAGTATTATTTCTACTAAAATGTTTTTTAGCTTTTGGATCTTTAATGATTGCATCTTCTCTATATAAACAATCAAATGAAACCATTGGTAATTCATCTAGTTCTGCTTCTGTTAATCCAAGCATTTCTACAAATTTATCGAATTAAATAACCTTTATATTTACTCCATCTTCAATTGCTTTATTTACGTAATTACTTTTTGAACAGGTTCTTTCAGTGCCGTCTTCATTTAAAAATTTATACATAACAAAAACATCACATAAACTAGCCTTCATTACATAGGAAGCACCTTTGTTACAAAGAATTTGGACTATATTTAACATTTATTTATAATGCAGTTCTTCATAATTAATAATTATAGAGAACTTTAAACCTTCTAGTGTTTTTTCTACATCTGTAGTCGGCAATACATTGTCTAAAAATTGAAGGAAAGCTCTAGAATGTTTAGAATTCCTCTTCATCAAATTGGAAGTCTCACCAGTTAATAATTTTTCTATACTTTCTTCTTTAATCATTCTAGCAATTTCTAATGATTAAACGACAAAGCTCTCATTATAGTCTACAACTGATGGACAGATGTCAATTAATTCAACAGCAGACATTTCAAACCTTTGAAGCATAGTTTTAAATTCATACATAGTATTTACTGCATCAACTTCAACATCATGTTCGCCTTCTTCACCTTCGATTTGTAAATCATTTAAAATATTAACT
Source organism: Bacilli bacterium (assembly GCA_045612145.1). Taxonomy (GTDB): domain Bacteria; phylum Bacillota_I; class Bacilli_A; order ML615J-28; family CAG-313; genus CAG-313. The sequence goes on along the minus strand of JAZKYN010000060.1, from coordinate 8,727 downwards.
ACTGAAATATCTCTATTTGTAGAATTGTATTGCTTATAAAATTCTTTAATATCATACGTTTTGATACCTTTAATTTTCATCTTATTATATCAAATTTTTATCAAAAAATCAAAATTTTTGAAAAAAATCTCCGCAAAACCTCAATATTTTCTCAATTAAATCTTAAAAACATCAAACTTATGAAACTCAAAAATTCCATACATTTCTATATCGTTTTAATGCCTTTTTTATTTTATTAAATAACTTGATAAATTCTTCGTTATAAGGTTATATATGTACGGAGTTGATTATCATGATTTTTCGCGTGTCAACAAAGCATCAAAATATTGAAGGACAATATGAAGAAATTAAGACTCAAGATATAGATGATAAGTACATCTATATTGATAGAGAATCTGGAAAGGATTTTGATAGAACTAAGTATCAAAAGTTAATAAAGAAATTAAAAAAAGACGATTTACTGATAATCAAATCAATACATCGTCTTGGAAGGAATTACCATATGATTCTTGAAGAATGGTCAAGAATTACTAAAACAATAGGAGCAGATATTAAAGTACTAGATATGCCTTTACCAGATACTAGAATAGAAAGCAAAAACTTAGTTGGTAAGTTTATATCTGATATAGTGCTGCAAGTACTAAGTTTGTTGCTGAAAATGAAAGGACAAATATAAAATAAAGACAAGCTGAAGGCATTAGAATAGCAAAAGGAAAAGGTGTTAAGTTTGGAAGACCAAAAGCAATCTTACCACCTAACACCAATGAAATATTAGATAAATATATTAATAAAGAGATAAATAATATTGAAGCAGCTAAATTAATAGGAATATCAAGAGGAACCTTCTTCAGATTAGTTAAAGAAAGGAAATCGTTAAAAGGTTAAATTTTACATACCCTAAGCATATAATCGTTAAAAAGTTAATAGCAACATTGTACAATTTTGATACAATTTATCGATTTTTTCTATATAGAATTCAACGATTATTAAATTTACTTTATACGGTGAGACTTATACCCTATCAAAGCAAAGAAAAAAGTCGATACTTTATTGTATCGACTATCATTAACTATAATGTGTCATTACTACGAAATGTTTCATTTAAAGCTTTTACACTACAAAATGTTTCACATTTGAGTTTTACGCTACAAAATGTTTCACGATGCAACTTTTAGTAGTAATATAAAAATTATTTTAATAAAAAAAAGATTCAAATTAATTTTCATATAGAAGAGACAAAAAAGAATATCTTTATAGTCCCTAATTAAACTGATTATTTTTTTATTAAATATTTATCTAAAATATATTTTACATTCGACTTTTTACTAGTTATTAGTTTAAACTCACTTACGTTTAAAAATTCTTCATTAATTGAATTTATTCGATTAGTACTAAAAAACTTATTTGCAATTTTTGTTTTGTCTTTTGTGACTACCTCACCTATTAAAACATCCTCAATAGTTTTGTTATACCAAACAACTTCATAGTTTCTTGACTTGCAATATTCATTAATATCATTATTTAATTCTTTTTGGTCATATTTTAAATTAGTATTATCTATATCAAAGAAATAAATTACCTTATGGATTCCATCATACTGTTTAATCAATTCTCTAATTTTCGATTCAACATTAGCATAGTTCCCTTTTCCATTCATAAAAACAGGTTTAATACTAATTCCAGTTCCACGTTCTTTATAAAATCTGCTTAAAATAGATTTGAAATAAACATAATCTGATCCATCTTTGTTTTTTGTCTCTAACACAATAATAATTAACATTATTTATCCCCTTTATACTCAAAAACCTTTGCATAATCTATTGGATCAATATTAAACGGCGAATCAACAATCATTCCCTCAGGATATTGATTATATGGTTTATAGTTGCCGTTCTTTTTCCACGAAATTAATTTTCCTGTTTCTCCCAAGAAATCAATAGAATTAGTATACGAATATAAATATTCCATAGGATAAAAATTATGAGAAGTAAAACACAATTGACCTTTATTAAGATTATTAAGATATTCTAATAAAACTTTTAAGTAAACTCCATTGATATTAGCATCTAATTCATCAATAAATACTATTTTACCTTTTGTTACATCATCTAATGAATTATATATGCTCATCAATTTTTGTATACCTGTACTTTCATAATCAGAATCTACTTCATATGAATCATAAATCATTTTTTTGCAACAATAGTAATATTCTTCATCTTCAGCTATATCTAGTTTTATTGTTTTTAATGATGGTTTAAATAATTTTAAAAATTCTGTTAATCTTTCAACATTAGTTTTATAATCTTCCAATTGATTTTTTAGAATTATATCTTTTTTAGAACCAATTGTATTTCTTATAAAACTTTCATTTTTTATCTTAAACTCACGATTTATTAATTCTTCAATAAAGGCATCATCATACTCTTTGTGAATATCCATTGAATCTAAATAAATACTGATATTATCTGCAAACAATCTGTTTATTAATAAATAATAAAAAATTCCTACATTATCACTTGATTTGTTTTTATGATTTTGAACAAAATTTAATACTTCTTTTATAACATCAACTTCCCTCAAAATTGAAGTACAAGTAGAGTATTTCAAAATATTTAAAGTTCTCTTTTCGAAATAAGTATCCATTATATAATTATCTTTGTTATTTATATATAAATCTCCGCTGTTTACTTCATATTGTAATGAATAACTCCCATTTATACTTTGATCTTTTAAAATATAAAACTTTTCATTGTCAATATAAGGAATATTATTTGCAATCTTTAATTTAATTTCACTTTTATAAATTGTTTCTTTATCTCTCGGAGAAAACTTAACCCCAAAAACCACACCGATATAAAATTCTTTTTTAACTTTATTAATAATTTTATTTAATTGTATTATCTCACTACTTTGTTTAAGTAATGAAGGATCAAGTAAAATTTGTTTGAATAAGTATATACTATTCATAATTGCAGATTTACCCACACCATTTGTTCCGTAAATCGATTTTACTTTCGAATTTTTCTTTTTACTTTGTTTTTCTACAGTTAAAGGACAAAAATCTATCGTAATTAATTCTTGTATATTCTTCATTCCATATGTTTCAATTCTATACAAATTATAATACATACCTTTTACCTCCTACAAAAAATACATTTTGTATATTTATTATATCATGTTTTTGTTTTATTGTCAATAAATTATATTCAATATGTATTTTTATTATTCCTTTATTTGATTTTTTTATACCTACGAAGAGTAAAATCATTATGTTAATTATGTCTTTTTATTTTTTCTGCTCTATAAACTATTTCCTTATATCTTTCATTACCTTTAATAGAATTAAAACATTCTAGATCAAGTGAACATAAAACATCGCAATCTTTATCAAAAGCACGATAATTAGCATAATTATATGTGCCTGATTTATCTAAATATTTATTTTTTATTATAAAATTATTAGTCTCAACTTTATTATGGTATATTTCTACATCAACCATTTGTCCTAAATAATCCAAACATTTATCAATATTCCCCATACTTAAATATGTTCTGGCAATTAAAGCATAAACGTTACCCATTTCTAATTTATATAAAGCTGGTATATAATCATCTTCTCTAAACACTTCGTTAATTATATTCAATATTGTAAAATACATTTTCAATGCTTCATCATAATTTTTAGTATTTTCATATGATATACCTAGTAAACCTAAAGTATTAATTGATGAATGCATATGCTGTTCTAAATCCCTTTGTAAGTTAATTTTTTCTATTTCAAATTCATTAAAAGCTTTATTTATCCATGCACACATCGCCTGAACTGTCATATCTGCACGCCATGGAAATTGATTAGCGTGTTTTACTGCACTTTTTGCATCTCCAAATGATGAATGTAACATTACCATAATCATATGAGCACGTAATATATTGGTAGCATTACTTGAATATTTAATAATTAATTCTGCTTGTCTAGTTGTTTCTTTATATATTCTTTCAGCATATTCTTCATTATAGCAGTAGTTTCCTTTATATGAAAGTGCTATCCCATATTCTATACTTTCTTGCAATAAATCCAAATTAGATGGATATTTCTTTATAGTTTCTTGAATTAACAACCAGCTATTAATATCATCCTTTTTAAGTTTTCTTTCATTACATGCATTTAGAATTTCATTAACCTCTTCATTTCTATTATTTTCTGCAATTCCTAATATAATATCTGTACTTACTCCAAAGAATGTTGCTAATGGTATTATTTGTGAAACATCTGGCAAACCAATACTATTTTCCCATTTTGAAATTGCTTGTGGTGTAACATTTATAGCTTCTGCTAATTCTTCTTGAGTTAAATTCTTATTCTTTCTTAACTCTCTAATTGTTGAACCTACTGTTCTTAACATTTTAATTCCTCCTTATATATTTTTAGTAAGCTTACACAAACATTATATCAAGTAAATATATAGAAGTGAAGCGACTAAAAATACACCTCGTATCAACGGAGCGTTGAGTTAATTATATTATATCACAATCTCATCTATATTTCCACCATTATCTCTTATAGGTTCGAGTCCCATCGGAACTAAAGGTTCGACACCCGTAAGACAATGGTTCTAGTCCGTGGCACTTCTCCTATAGTCATTAAATCTAAATGTTTTATAGATAGATAAAAAAATAGGATATTCTAACCTAAATTGGCCAAAATACCCCATATGAATAAAAAAATAAGCCTTCAATCAGAAGACTTACAGATTTCAAAAAATGTGTCATTACTACGAAATGTTTCATTTTAAGCATTTACACTACAAAATGTTTCATACATGAGTTTTACGCTACAAAATGTTTCACGATGCAACTTTTAGTAGTAATATAAAACTCATCAACTATACAAAAAGTTTCATGAATTATTTGATAAATTGGAATTTATTTATTCGATAAATAATCAACTAAATTAAATTTATGATTATATTTAATTGACGCCTTTTTGTCTTTTTCAATAATAAAATCATTTAAATTTATATTATTTAAAGCTGCTATTGCAAAAGCATAATGAATTACATCCACTAATTCATTTCCTAATTGTTCTTTTAAATCTTCATTTTCATTAGCTTTTCTTCCGTCCCTTTTATTTAGAACTTCTGCAACTTCACCAATTTCTTCTACTAACTTCATAAATAAACTTGAATCTATTCCATGATTTTTATATGTCTCATATAAATATTCTTCATAATCTTTTATAGTTACTTTCATTGTAATTCTCCCATAAATTCTAATTTATCTTGCACTTATATTATACACCTAATTTAAAATAATTACCACTATTAAATCTCATTAATCCATAAACGCAAAAGAAAGCCAGGTACAATAGTCCATCTGTGAATTTTTGTATATTTATATTGATCACTCATTACAAAGACAGATGAAACATTTAAAACTATAAATAAAAATATAAAAATTATTTTATCTTTCAAATTCATTAGTATCACCTTCTATATCACAGAAAATTATATTTTTATTTTTTCCCACACTCTTCTATCCAACCTAATATACACGAAATTCTAATTAATATTCTTATTTCCAAATAACTCATACTATCAAAATCAATTGACACATACTTATGTGCATATTGTTGAAAAAAAGATTTCCCCTGAATAATTCCCCATTGTTCGTTAGAACCAAGTATAATAGATTCTCTTGGACCATTTAAATATGTGAAAACTTTTTCTAATTGATAGTTAGCCATTTGATGTAGATTTTTTGGCTGTTTATACAAAATATCCAATTCTTCATATAATCTTTCATAATCTAAATTATCTACTGAATCACAAATGTTAACTATTTTTTCATCAATTAAAGTTTTAATATTTGATACTGCAATATTATTTTTATCTATATTTGAAGAATAATTTAAAATATCTATCGCATCATCTATCAAATATTCATCCATAAACCTTTCATTTAAGACTTCTTTTATATTAAGTAAAATATCACTAGTAGTTCCAATTCTATTTACCTTTTTTGTTTTCCATTTTTGATTTTGAATATCTATAGCATTTTCTCCCCAAGATATAAACTCGCGTATTAATTCATATCTTTCTTTCACGTATAATTTCAAATTATTAAATGGTATTAATAAATCTAAAGTGTCTTGTTCAACATTATCATTTGTATATACTCTAACTCCAACCATTTCATTATTATACAAAAAACTATTACAAAAGACCCAAGGTGATATATGAATTTCTTCATCTTTCATAAATAACCTATTATGTCTCTTCCCTTTTGATGTTTCAAATGGGTGAGCAAAAGTAATAGATCTTAAATACTCAAAAAACACATCATCTGTAGGACAAGTTTTCTCATTAAAAAATGGTCTATCATATACTGAGGCACACGAGAACCATTTTTTTTCCTCTAATGTGCTAGGTTTTTTACCATAAACATTTTCATAAAATTTATATATCCCATCTTTAACGATACTAGCAAATACCATTATAAATATAAATTCTTCTTCAGTTTGAGGTTGATTAGTATGCAAATTTAGAAAGGAAACAGCACTATCTAATCTATCCATTAATGTACATATTAAGTTCCAACGCGGTTTTTGCTCATTTAATTTATAGAAAATGTTACTAGAATTAATTAGATTTCTAAATTCAGCTAGAATATTAGGGTCTAGATAATGATTCACAACATATCACTCCTTTTTAATATTATACCACGCATGTTAATTTATTTCCACCATTATCTCTTATAGGTTCATGTCCCATCAAAACTAAAGGTTCTAATCACCACGAAACTTGGTTCGATTCCTTGGTCAGTCTCCTATAGTTATTTAATCTAAATGTTTCATATATAAGTAAAAAAAAGAGGATATTCTAACCATAATAGGCTAAAATACCCTATATGAATAAAAAAATAAGCCTTCAATCAGAAGACTTACAGATTTCAAAAAATGCCTAACTGCTACGATATCTATCTTTTATATAGGTATGTGGGACTATAAGTCTTTTCTTGAACCTATTATTTCCTTAATCATATCAGCTAGCAAATTTATATTAGTAATTTTATTAAATCCTGGAATATGAATAAATAATGTATTTAAGTTTTTCTTTAAAGTATGGTAGTATGCACTATTACATAAATACTTTGTTGGTACATTATTAATTGATGTCTTAATATATTTATTACATAACTCACTCGTTAATTTAATATCTATACGAGTATCTAGCAGTTCATCTAATTTAGCAGTTTTCTCTAATCGTATTTCATCTTTCAAAAATTTATTTATTCCAAACATCAAAATTAGATCATATTCTTCTAATGATGTACTATTTAATTGTTGTTCAAGTTTTATAAACGAATTGGTTAATATTAATTTATCAATATTCTCATCAATTAAATTGACCAACATATTTGAAGAATTATACTTGCCATAAAAAGCTGTTAATAATACTTTCATCAAATTTAACTCCTATAAAATTAGTTCATATATATATTCATCTTCATTTTCATCTATTTTTATAAAGCCTAATTTCTCGTGCATTTGTTGTGATGATTCATTCCATTTATAAACAGTTGTACCTGTTATTTTTTCATACCCTAATTGCTTTAATCTTTTAATAACAGTTTTCATTACTTTAGTCCCTATTCCTATACCGCGATACTTTTCATACCATATTGTTATAGGTGGATTAACATCTTTAATTGTAACATCTCCTATTGATATATAATCTTGTTCTTCTTTAATTTGAATGTAATATAATTCTCCATTATTATTAAGCCATTAAAACATTCCTTTTATATAATCTATATCTGGCTTTTTAGTATCATCAAATATGCCTTCTGAATTTTGATACACATAAGGATCTTGATATCCAGTTAATGCAATTTCATAATTACCACTATATTTTATCAGTCTTAAATTATCATCTATTTGGATAATTATCGGTTGTTCAATGTTTTTAATTGACATAATCTGCTCCTTATTTTACTATTTACATCTATTTATCATCTTTAAAATAAATGGATGTTTTAAATCTAATTCATACATATAACTATTTTTCTTTTCAATTCTACTTTTTGAATATTTGGCAAAATTATGTTGTGATAGTTCATTAATCTTACTTATGTAATATACAACTTTATTAACTTTTTCCTTATTGGCAATGTATTCTTTTGTTATTGCCTTTAAAATCATCATCATAGTACTACTGTTGTTCCTATAGTCTTTTAGTATGTGTATGTCTTCAATATTTAATATACTATCAGTTATACTTAAAGTAAGATATGCAAACATCTTTTCTCCATCATACATCAAATATGTTGTAGGCGTTGCTTTCTTTTTATGGTCAATATACATTTTAATGTTTTCATCTGAGCCCATATCTTCGCCATAAATCCATGATGTAGTTTCTACTGTTATTAAGGCCATAGTTTTTAAAATATCATCTATTTCATTTACTGAATAATCTAATTTAATAAAATTCATAAGTATTATTCCTCATACTTTCTTGTAAATATTATACCACATTTACACATTTATTTCTACTATTTAAAAAGCCAGCTAATCGTTTTTGTTGTTAGCTAGCTTACATTATTACTTTTCGATATTTTCATAAATATTAGAAATAAAATCAATTATTTGTTCTTCATTTTCAAAATTATTGTTATTTATTTCTTTCCATTTTGCTTCATTAATATTAAACTCATATTTATCTATTT
>JAZKYN010000059.1:0-15709 GCA_045612145.1 Bacilli bacterium | reverse complement strand
ATCAATAATAATATAGAATAAAAGTATATTTTACAAAATAATACATATAATTTATTGGTGAATAAATTTATGAAAAAGAAAAAAAATGACAACCTAAATAGATTAAGGAATGCCGAAAAACAATTTGTTAATGAAAAAGATTTAGAAGAAAATATAAAAAATGAAATTAACAAAGAAATAAACAATTCAAAAAGAAAAAAATTTATCGTTTAAGTTGTTATTAAAAACAATATATTATAAAATATTAATATCTTCAGGGCAGGGTGAAATTCCCGACCGGCAGTATAGTCTGCGAGTTAGAAATTCTAACATGATTTGGTGAAATTCCAAAACCGATAGTATAGTCTAGATGAAAGAAGACATAATATTTTGTTATGTTTTTTACTGCCCCTGAAGGGCAGTTTTTTATATAGAGGTAAATGATATGAATGAAAAAAACAAAAAAATTTTAAATTATATGACAAAAATTGCAATCTTTTCTGCTTTGTCAACAATACTTTATTTTATTCCGAAATTCCCACTTCCGTTTTTATTTCCAGCATTTTTAGATATTCAATTTTCAAATCTTCCAGCGATTCTTGGTGGATTTGCAATGGGACCTGTTGGTGGAATATTAATTCTAGTCATAAGAACAGTTATAAAACTTCCATTTTCTTCGACTGCATACGTAGGAGAACTTGCTGATTTATTAATTGGTGTTGCGACAGTATTAACTTCATCTGTTATTTATAAAACTCATAAAACAAAAAAAGGTGGAGTTATTGCATTATTTATAGGAACAGCAGCTTGGATTGGAGCATCGATGTTAATGAATTGGCTTGTATTATTACCATTTTATATGCAAGCATTTTATGGTGGAAATGTAGCTAAATTTGTTGGGGATTGTATAGAAGTGTTACCAAATATGAATACAGAAAATTTTATGAAGTATTATATATTTGGAGCAGTCTTACCATTTAATACACTACTAGCAACAACTGTAGGTATAATCACTTTCTTTGTATATAAACGTATATCAATCATATTTAAAAAAGATTTTATAGGAAAAGGGAAATAACATGAAAATAATAACTGTTAGTGATTCTTTTAAAGGAACACTTACGTCAAAAGAAGTTGGAATAATAGTTTCTGATCACTTTAAAAAACAAAATCATGAAACGTCATATATTCCTATCTCTGATGGAGGAGATGGATTTCTAGATGTTATTGAATATGTTTTAAAATTAAAAAAACAAAGTATCAAAGTATATGATCCAATGTTTAGAGAAACAAACGCTAACTATATTATTGATGAAAAAAATAAAACAGCATATTTAGAACTTGCTGAAGCATCAGGAATAACAAAATTAAATGATATTAAACCAAAAACATATTTTGCATCAACATATGGACTTGGTCAAGTTATTAAACATGTTATTTTAAATCACAAAATAAAAAAAGTAGTTCTTGGAATTGGTGGTTCTGCAACTTCTGATATGGGAGTCGGAATGCTAGAAGCATTAGGTGTAGAATTTATTGATCGCGATGGATTTGTTATAAAAAGAATGAATAATATGAATATCGCAAAAATAAGAAAAATTGATACTAAATTATTCAAAAAGTTAATAAAGAAAATAGAGTTTGTAACACTATCCGATGTAACTAATCCCCTTCTAGGAGAAAATGGCTCTATAAGCGTTTTTGCCCCTCAAAAGGGTGCTACAAGTGAAGACTTATTAATTATGGAAAAAAATCTAAAACACTTGTATAAAAAGTTAAATATAGACTCTAATTATCAAATGCCTGATTTTCCTGGAGCTGGTGCAGCAGGTGGAGTAGGATATTGTATGAAATATTTTTTCAATAGTAAAGTTGAAAATGGAATTGAAACAATTTTAAAACTTGTAAATTTTGAAGAAGAAGTTAAAAAAGCAGATATTATTATATCTGGTGAAGGTAAATTTGATTCTCAAAGTTTTGGCGGTAAAGTAATAAGTGGAATAAAAAAATACAATCCAAAAAGACTTGTTATAATTTGTGGTATCTCAGAAGTTGATCAAACTGATGTATATTCAATTGTTCCAACATATGCAACAACAGAAGAATCATTAAATAATCCAAAAGAATCTTTACAAAAATTATTAGATGATTTAAAACTATAAAAAAATACCATTTCTACCTATTAGGTAAGAAATGGTATTTTTATTTAAAATATTTTTTTAAGAATTTAAGTACACCTTGTTCTAAATTAGAATCAGTTGTATGAGTTGCATGTTCAAATAAAGAAGGATGTGAATTCTTCATTGCAACACTTGTTTTAACAGCGTTAAATAATCCAATATCATTATGACCATCACCAAATGCCATTGTTCTTTCAAATGGAATATTATAATAATTCATAATATCTTTTACACCAACACTTTTATCAACAAGAGGATTATATATTTCAACTATATAATTTTCATCAACTTCCCAAAATCTAGAAAGTAGTGTATCAGAATAATTATTTTTAATATATTGTTCAAAATCACTGATTGCATCTTTTTTTAAGAAAAATAATGCTCCATTAGGGTTTCCAGGTAAAATATCTTTTAATTCACCACTATGAAGAACTCCACCATTAGTATGTAAAAAAGGATGAATGTTTTCATTATAGTCTTGAACATAAATATCTTCAATAATTTCACAAAAAACATTGATTAAAGATGGTCTAATATGTTCAATAATATCAAGCAAATCTTCTCTTGAAATTCTAAGATCAGTTACAGGATAATTACTATCAACTGGATTTGCTACACGTGCACCATTATAATTTATAAGTGGAGTTTTTAAATTAAGAGCTTGATATACAAAGTAACTTGATCTCATAGGTCTACCTGTTGCAAGAACAATAATATGACCTTCTTCAGATAACTTTCTTAGATAAGAAAAGGTTTCTTCATCGTATTTATCAAAACTTAACATTAATGTTCCATCTAAATCTAATACTATTAAGTAAGGTTCCATAAAATACCTCCTATATTTATTATAACATAAAATATATATTTTATCTAAAAAATAACTTTATAGATTAATATTTCATCTTCTTGCAAAAAAAAATAATTTATGGTAAAATCATATAACTAGAGAGTTTTAAAAAGAAGGTAGATTTTATGACTATTTATAATAGTTTCATTGAAAATATGGATTCATTTTTTTCTCGATTATTTGAAAATTTAAAAGAAGAAGTGTCTTGGGGAACATTATTCACATTATTAATGGGAATATTAATAGGATTAGTAATTGCTTCAACAGTATATGCAATTATTTTATTTTCTTCTTTAGAGAAAAAAGAAAAAGAAATAAAAAAAGATATCACAGAAATTGATGATAGTGTAATATATCAAATTGTGGAAGAAATAAAAACTCAATATGTTGATGAAACAGAAGGGTTAGGCTTAAATGATAGATTTGATTTGCTTAGAAAAAGATTAACACAACTTGTTAATAGTATCGCATCTGTTTATTATCCTGAATCAAAGTATCCACTTTATGAATTAACAATAGAAGAATTAATTATGTTCATGCAATATTTATCAACAAGAATTGATGAATTATTTGAAAAACCAATTTTAAGATCATTTAAAAAAATTAGTATTTCGCAAATATTTAAAGTTGTTGATGCGAAAAAACGTATGGATGAAAATAAAGCAATGAAAGTTCTAAAAAAAACAAAAGCAAGAAAAATTGGTTCTGTTTTTATTGGTGCACTTAGATTTGCAAACCCAGTATACTGGATACAAAAACTATTAATTAGTTCATCAACAAATTTTGCGATAAGAAAAATATCGTTAATACTAATTGATGTTGTTGCTGATGAAACAAATAAAACATATAGTAAAAGTATTTTTACAAAAGAAAATAATTTAAATAAACTAGAAATAGATAAAACAATAGAATCTTTAGAAAGGAATGATTATGATGAATAAAAAAGAGAATAATCTTGAAAAAAGAAGAGAATTTTATATTCCATATGTAATTAGAAATGGGAAAAATAATGATGATGAAATCATAAGAGAAAGTCCAATTACTAAAAAAACAGTATCTTCATCAATTGTTCCTCCAACAACTAATAAGCCTAATATATCTTATGCTGAAAGTGTTGGTTATAGAGAAAGTCCTAAAAGATATGATAATTTAAGACCTAAAAAAGATTTTGAAGAAGAAACAATAAATGAAATGTTAGAAGAACCTATTTATGATGAAAATATAGGTTATTATGATAGTGGAGTTTTATGTGAAGAGGATCCAGTAGAAGTAATGTACGATACTGAACCAGCAAATTATGCGAATTATTATCCTAATGTTGACGAAAATTATGATTCAGAAGAAAAAGTTGAATTTACTCGTGAATCATTAAATAAAAAAGCAGAAGAACCAAAAGTAAATAATATTATTCAAAATAATAAAATAGAAGAATCTTTTAGAATATTTGAAGAAGCTAAAAAATTACGCCAGGAAGAAAAAAACAATGCAACATATGTAGAACCAAAACCTGTATTTCAAGAAACGGTAAAAACATATGAAGAACCAAAACCTATATATCAAGAAACAGTAAAAACATATGAAGAACCAAAACCTATATATCAAGAACCTGTTAAAGTAAAACAAGAACAAAAATTAAAAAGAAAAACAAGATATGTTGCACCTCCACTTAATTTATTAACAAGATCAAATGATTCATCAAGCGATAATATTGAAGAAGCAGAAGAACAAAAACGAATTATAAATCAAACATTTGAAGAATCAGGTATTAGAGCATCTGTAGAAAAATATATTTTTGGTCCTACTGTTACACAATTTTTAATTACTATTGAAAAAGGTGCTAATGTAAAAGATATTAGAAAAGCTGAATCAAATTTATTAATGTATTTACAATGTGAAACAATACGTATTCAAACACCAATTCCAGGAAAACCATTTGCTGGTATTGAAGTGCCTAAAAAAATTGAAAATAGAAAAACTGTTTTCTTAGGAGATATGGTCGCAAGTAAAGAATTTAAAAATTTAAAAATGGAAGTCCCAGTTGTTGTTGGTGAAGATAACTATGGAGTATATCATTTTATAGATTTAGTTGAAATGCCTCATGGACTTATTGCTGGTACAACAAAATCAGGAAAAAGTGTATGCCTTAATACATTTTTATTAAGTTTAGTTTATAAATTTACACCAGAAGAATTGAGAATAGTTTTAATAGATCCAAAACGTATCGAACTTGGTGCATATGAAGGAATTCCTCATCTTGCGATGCCTGTTGTTGTTGACCAAGAAGATTTCCAAAGTGCATTAGGATGGTTATATGATGAAATGGAACGTCGTTATAAAGAATTTGATGTATATGGTGAACATACAATCAAAGATTATAATGAAATAAGACGTGAAGAAGGATTATCAACAGAACCATATTTAATAATGATTATGGATGAATTTAGTGACTGGTTTGCTGATGCAAATGCAGAAATAGAATTATATTTACAAAAACTTGCAGCAAAAGGACGTGCTGCTGGTATAAATATAATTCTGGCAACACAAAGACCATCAAAAGACGTTATCAAAGGTACTATTAAAGCTAACTTTGATACAAGAATAGCTTTTAGGGTTTCATCTTTTGAAGATGCTAAAGTTATTATGGGTTATGGTGGAGCAGAAAAACTTGAAGGTAAAGGCGATATGTTAATTAGATATGCAGGTCGTGCTGAACAAAGACTTCAAGGTGCATTTGTTCCAAATAAAGATATTAAAGCAGTTAATAGATTCTTAAGAGAAAACAATAAAGTAGAATATCTTGTTACAAAAGAAGAAATTCATCAATCAACTGTCGCAAGAAATGTATCTAATTCAGGACCAGCTCGTCAAATGGGGATAAATGACGAGAGATTTGAAGAAGTTGCATTTTATGTTGTTAGAAATAAAAACGCATCAGTTAACCAAATTACACAAATATTTGGAATGGGATTTAATCGTGTAAATGATATATTCTTAGCCCTTGAAGAAATGGGTGTATTAAGCCCTGGTATTAAAGGTAAACAAAGAGAAGTACTTTTAGATGAATTCCAATTAAGAGACTTACTTGAAGAAAGAGAAAATTAGGGGGAATATTTTTTGAGAGAAGATAATTATTTAATGAACCATTATAAAAATAATAATGGTATAAAAGAAAGAATGGAAATAAATAAAAAAATCCTAATAAAATTAAATATTTTATTAATTCTAGGTATGTTATTCTTCATGATGTTAAATTTCTCAACAGTAAGTAATTTTAAAGGTGAAGTAGAAGTAATTGCAACAATAAAACCATTTAAAATGATAATGGTCGCATCACTAATCCTTGGAACAATAGGATTTGTATTAGCAGTTATTAATATTGTAAGACCTGATCAAATACAAGAAGATTTAAAGAAAATTCCTTTTAAAGTTAAAAAAACATTTTATACAATTATTGACTGGCTTTCAATTATTCCAACATGTATTGTAATTGCTATATTTTGTTTCTCATACTTATTTATTATTACACCAGTAAGTGGAGATTCAATGTACCCAAATATTAAAGATGGTGAATATGTGCTTGTTCAATACAATAAAAAAATTGAAAGAGAAGATGTAGTTATTATTGAAGTTAATAAAGAAGATTCTGTATATGAAGGAGAAACTAGCTTTTATATAAAAAGAATTATCGGTCTTCCTGGTGATAAAGTAAGATGGGAAAATAATATTTTATATATTAATGATGAACCTTACGAAGAAGATTATTTTGAAAAAGGTTGGTTTGGAACATCTACAACAAATCCATTTGATGGAATCTTTAAATATGTTGATGAGACAGGAACAATCCAAACAACAGATGTTATTCCTGATGGTTATTACTTTGTACTTGGAGATAACCGCGCAGTTAGTCAAGATAGTAGAGGAATTGGACTAGTAAAAGAAGAAAACATCATTGGTGTTGCGACACACCATATGAACTATATAATACCAAGAGGTGAAATAAAATGATTCAATGGTATCCTGGTCATATGGCAAAAGCCATAAGAGAAATCGGAGAAAAAGTAAAAATTGTAGATTTAGTTATTGTGCTATTAGACGCAAGAAGTCCTGAATCATCGTTTAATCCATTATTAAAAGATGTTCTAAACAATAAAAGATGTTTATATGTTCTAACAAAAAAAGATAAAGCTGATTCAAAAGAAACAGCAAAATGGGTAGAGCATTATAATAATAAAGGCATAAGAGCAATTTCAGTAGATTCAAGAGATTTAAAAAATGCTAAAACTGTTGTAAAAGAAGCAGAACTATTAATGGAAGAAAAACGTCAAAGAGATAAACTTAGAGGTTTAAAACCAAGACCTATTAAAACAATGATAGTTGGTATTCCAAACGTAGGAAAATCAACATTAATAAATGCTTTAGTAGGCAAAAAGGTTGCGGCTGTAGGTGATAGACCAGGTATTACTAAAGTTCAACAATGGATTAAAATTAATCAAAACTTAGAACTTCTTGACACACCAGGAGTATTATGGCCAAAATTTGATGATCAACAAATTGGGCTTCATTTATCAATTACTGGCGCAATTAATGATAACATTTTACCAATTGTTGATATTGCAATGTATTTTGTTGAATTCTTAAATAAATACTATAGTGACGCTTTAAATAAAAGATATAATATTGATACAACAAACCTAGATTCAGAAGAAATTCTAAAACAAATTGCAAGAAGTCAAAACTTCTATTTATCAAACAAAGAAGAAAACATTGAAAAAACATCACTATTTATTTTACAAGAATATCGTACAGGATATTATGGTAGAATAACTTTAGATAGATGTGAAAAAGAAGAAGAAAATGAACAACTATAAATTTGAAGAACAATATTATAATGAAGGAAAATTATATATAGCGGGAACTGATGAAGTCGGTAGAGGACCTCTTGCAGGACCAGTTGTCGCAACAGCTGTAATCATGCCTAAAGGATGCTATATAGAAGGTGTAACAGATTCAAAGAAATTATCTGAGAAAAAAAGAAAAGCTTTAAAAGAAGAAATTGAAAAAAAGGCTTTATCTGTTGCAACAGTATTTATTTCGGAAGAAGAAATTGATGAAATTAATATATATGAAGCAAGTAGACTTGCAATGACAAAAGCAATTAAGGGTTTAACACCAAAACCTGATATTGTATTATCAGATGCAATGCCTCTTCATATAGATATTGAAACACTACCTATTATAAAAGGAGACCAATTAAGTTTTACAATAGGTTGTGCTAGTATAATTGCAAAAGTAATAAGAGATGACTATATGGATTTAATGGATAAAAAATATCCTGAATATGGCTTTAAAAAACATAAAGGTTATCCTACAAAAGCACATATTGAAGCTATTAACAAATATGGTGTTTTACCAATTCATAGAAAAACATATGGTCCTGTTGCAAGAAAACTAGAAGAAAATAAATAAGATGTATATCTAAAACTAAAAAACATATAATAAAATGTAATTATAGAAAGCCTTTTTAGGCTTTTTATTTACCAATAGAACAAAAAAATAGACTATGTTCTTGACAGATTTAAAAAGGTGTTATATAATCAAAAGACGAAAAATACGAGGTGCATTATGAAATTATTAATTGTGGAATCTCCAGCAAAATGTAAAACAATTGCAAATTACCTTGGAGAGGAATATCAAGTAGAATCAAGTATTGGACATATTCGTGATTTATCTATTAAAGGTAAAGGTGGATTTGGAGTAGATATTGAAAATAATTTTGCTCCAGAATATGTTGTACTAAAAGATAAAAAAGAAGTAGTTGAAAGACTTAGAGGTCTTGCAAACTTAGCTGAACATATATATCTTGCAACCGACCCCGACCGTGAAGGAGAGGCTATTAGTTGGCATTTAAGTGAAGTCCTTGAAGCACCAAAAGAAAAAGTATCTAGAATCGTATTTAATGAAATAACAAAATCTGCAGTAACAAAAGCAATAAAAAATGATAGAGATATTGATATGAACTTAGTTCATTCTCAAGAATCAAGAAGAATCTTAGATAGAATTATTGGATTTAGATTATCAAGTTTATTACAACAAAAAATTGGGTCTAAATCAGCAGGTCGTGTTCAATCAGTTGCTTTAAAACTTGTTGTTGAAAGAGAAAAAGAAATTGAAGCATTTGATAAAAATGAATATTGGGATTTAAGCGCATTACTTAAAAAAGATAATAATGACTATGTTTTAAAAGCAAAATTCATCGGAACAAAAGATGAAAAAATAACTCTTAATAATGAAGAAGAAACAAATAATGTAATTAATTCATTAGATGAAAATAAATATATTGTTACAAGTGTTCAAAAGAAAGAAAGAAATCGTGCATCAAAACCTCCATTTATTACATCAACTCTTCAACAAGATGCAAGTGCAAAATATAACTACAACGCAAAACGTGTTATGAGAATTGCACAAAAATTATATGAAGGTGTTGAAGTTGGAAAAGAACGTGTAGGTTTAATCACATATATGCGTACTGACTCAATCAGACTTTCTGATGAATTTGTTAAAAAATCAAAAGATTATATTATTGAAAAATATGGAGAAAAATATTATAAAGGAATTAAAAAAGCTCCAAAAGGCAAAAACATTCAAGATGCCCATGAAGCAATAAGACCAACAGATATTACAAGAACTCCAGATAGTATTAAAAAAAGTTTATCTTTAGAAGAATATAAAATCTATTCATTAATATATAATCGTGCAATTGCATCACTAATGACTGATGAAATTGTTGAAGATACAAAAGTAGATGTTGAAAATAATGGATACTTATTCAACTTAAATGGTGAAGTTACTTTATTTGATGGATTCAAAACAATCTATGAAGAAACAAGTATTACAGAAGAAGTTGAAGATGTTGAAAAATTACCAGAACTATTTGAAGGTGAAAAACTAAATCTTGAAGAAATCGTAAAAGAACAAAAATTCACATCACCTCCACATAGATATAGTGAAGCAAGATTAATCAGAAAAATGGAAGAACTTGGTATTGGACGTCCATCAACATATGCACTTACAATGGAAACACTTCGTGCAAGAGCATATGTAACGATGGAAAAGAAAACATTTGTTCCAACAACACAAGGAACACTTACTACTGAACAATTAGAACTATTCTTTAATAGTATTATTAATGTTAAATATACAGCAGACATGGAAACAATCTTAGATAAGATTGCTGAAGGAAATGCTGTATGGTATGATGAATTAAAGAAATTCTATGATATCTTTGCACCACTAATTGAAAATGCTAGAGATAACATGGTAAAACTATATCCAAAATTAACTGATGAATTCTGTCCAGATTGTGGACTTCCACTTCTTGTAAGAAGAGGACCATTTGGAGAATTTACAGCATGTTCTGGATATCCTCGTTGCAAGTTTATAAAGAAAAATCCTAAACCAGAACCTGTTAAACTTGGAATACCTTGTCCTATTTGTAATGAAGGAGAAGTTGTTGAAAGAACAAGTAACAGAGGTAGATCAAAAGGCGCATTATTCTATGCTTGTAGCTTATTCCCTAAATGTAAAGCAACATATTCAGGTATACCTACAGGAGAGTATTGTGAAGTATGTAATAGCCCAATGATTAAAGTTGGAGACACAGTTCGTTGTAACAGTGAACGTTGTAAAACTAACGAAGGATTATTTAAAAAAGAAGACAAATAATTTGTATAAATACTTGCAAAAAAAGTCGTATTATGGTAATATATTAATGTAGTTTCCAAAGGAAACTACACATATTCCCTACATATGGACTTTTAAGTCCAACCCTTCTTTGATTGGTGATATTCCCTTTGTCACCAATCATTTTTTATATTCATGAGTCTTGAAAAAAATTAAAAAATATAGTATAATAATAAAATGAGTAAATATTAATATTAAAAAGAGGTGTCTTATGGGATTTTTTGACCTTTTTAAAAAGAAAAATAAAGACGAAAAAACAAAGAAATATGAACTTGGAATGAAAAAAACACGCCAAGGATTAATGGGGAAACTAAAAGCAATCTTATCAGGATATGATGAAATAAGTGAAGACTTATTTGATGATTTAACAGATGCTTTTATTATGGCTGATATTGGTGTTGAAACAACTCTAGATTTCATTGAAGCATTAAAAGAAGATGAAAGAGTTGAAGGAATTCATTCAGCAGAAGAATTACAACCAATTATTGTTGATAAAATGTTTGAACTATACTTAAAAGGTGAAATCGTAAACAATAACTTTAATATTCAAAAAGATGACTTATCAGTATTTTTATTTGTAGGTGTAAATGGTGTTGGTAAAACAACAACAATTGCAAAAATAGCACATAGATTAAAAAATGAAGGAAAAAAAGTATTACTTGCTGCAGGAGATACATTTAGAGCTGGAGCAGTAGACCAACTTGAAATTTGGGCAGAACGTGTTGGTGTTGATATTGTTATTAAGAAAGGCGCAACAGATCCATCTAGTGTAATATTTGATGCAATCAAAAAAGCCAAAGAAGATAAATATGATGTATTATTATGCGATACAGCAGGAAGACTTCAAAATAAAGTTAACCTAATGAAAGAACTTGAAAAAATGAATCGTGTAATCCAAAGAGAAGTAGAAAATGGACCACATGAAACATTACTTGTAATTGATGCTACAACAGGTCAAAACGGTTTATCACAAGCAGAAGCATTCATGGAAGTAACAAATATATCTGGTGTTATCTTAACAAAACTTGATGGTACAAGTAAAGGTGGAATTGTTCTTGCTATAAGAGATAAATATAACCTTCCAATTAAAATGATTGGTCTTGGAGAAAAAATGGAAGACTTAGAATATTTTGACTTAGAAGATTATATTGGTGGTTTATTTATTGGAGACGAAGAATAATGGATCAAAACTTAGAAAAGAAAAATCATTATAATTTCTTATATCCATATTATAGTTCTCTTTTAACACAAAAACAATGTGAAGTTTTTGAAAACTACTACTTTGAAGATTATAGTTTATCAGAAATATCAGAAGCATTTGGAGTTTCAAGAAATGCTATATGGGATTTACTAAAAAAAGTAGAACATAATTTAGATGAATATGAAGAAAAACTTGGACTTTATAAAAAGAACCAAGTATTAAATAACTATCTTGATAATTTAGAAAAACATACAAATCAAGATGGATTAAAAATTATTAACGAAATTAGAGAAATGGAGTAATACTATGCCATTTGAAAGTTTATCAGAAAAAATACAATATTCTTTAAGAAAACTTACAGGACGTGGAAAAGTAAATGAAAAAGACATCGAAGATGCGATGAGGGAAATACGTGTTTCTTTACTTGAAGCTGACGTAAACTACAAAATTGTTAAAGAATTTATCAATGAAGTAAAGCAACTTGCATTAGGAGAAAGAGTAATGAAATCTCTTACTCCTGGAGATCAAGTAGTAAAAATTGTATATGAAGAATTAGTTAAATTAATGGGAGAAGAAGCAGTTCCAATTAATTTAAAGAAATCAGGAATGAGTGTTGTTTTAGTTGTAGGTCTACAAGGTAGTGGTAAAACAACACATGTTGGAAAACTTGCAAATTATTTAAGAAAAAACAACAAATTAAAACCACTTATGATCGCAGCTGACGTATATCGTCCAGCCGCAATCAACCAACTTGTAACAATTGGTAAACAATTAGATGTTGAAGTATTCCAAATGGGAATATTCGCAAAACCTCAAGCAATCGTTAAAAAAGGGCTTGAATATGCAAAAGAAAATGGCTTCAACTTAGTTTTAATTGATACAGCTGGTCGACTTGCAATTGATGAACCATTAATGCAAGAACTTGTTGAAATTAAAGAAATTACAAACCCTGATGAAATCTTACTTACAGTTGATGCGATGACTGGTCAAGATGCAGTAAATGTTGCAAAAACATTCCATGATAAATTAAATATTACAGGATGCTTACTTACAAAACTTGACAGTGACACTCGTGGTGGGGCAGCTCTTTCTATTAGATACTTAACACAAATTCCAATTAAATTCACTGGTCTTGGTGAAAAAATGGATGAAATTGATGTATTCCATCCAGACCGTATGGCAAAAAGAATTCTTGGAATGGGTGATGTACTTACATTAATTGAAAAAGCACAAGCTTTAACTGATGAAGAAGAAGCTATGAAAATGGCTGAAAAATTCCAAGCAGGACGTTTTACATATAATGACTTCTTAGATCAAATCAGAAAAATCAAGAAAATGGGTTCTTTAAAAGGTTTACTTGGAATGATTCCAGGACTTGGTTCACAAATAAAAAATTTAAATATTGATGAAAAGAAATTTGTCTATATTGAAGCAATCATTGGTTCAATGACAAAAGAAGAAAGAAATAATCCTGATTTAATTACAAAGAGTCATACAAGAAAAACACGTATTTCAAAAGGTAGTGGTAGAACATATCAAGAAATCAACCAACTTACAAAACAATTTGAACAAATGCGTGCACAAATGAAAACATTAATGAGTATGGATGAAGACCAAATGGAGAAAGTTTCAAAAGGAAAAGCTCCAATGCCTGGTTTCCAACCTGCTAAACCTAAAAAAGGTAAAGGAAAAAATAGAGGAGGATTCCGTTTTTAGGAATCCTTTTTTAATTTTTTTATATAATTACTTTACTATAAAAATATAATGGAGTATAATTTTATTGACGCAGACCATAGTTCCCTTTAAGAACTACAGGCGCGCCCTTTTTTTTGCAAACTATTTTGTTAATTAGACAAAATATGATATAATATTTATAGAGATGTTCCTTGCCTAACCATCTCAAATAAAAAACAAGGAGATAATAATATGAATAAAGAAAATGTACTTAAAAAAGTAATACGATTATCAGTAGTGGCAGCACTGTATATTGCGTTAACATTTGCGCTATCTAGTTTAGCATATGGAAATATTCAATTTAGGGTTGCGGAGATATTAGTATTACTTTGTTTTTTTAGAAAAGATTATGCTTACTCAATGATACTTGGATGTGCAATTGTAAATCTTTTTAGTCCACTTGGATTAATCGATGTCTTTGTTGGAACATTTGCAACCATTTTATCTGTAATAGGTGTAATGTATTCTAAAAAACTTTGGATTGCATCAATATTTCCAGTTCTATTCAATGGTTTAATTGTAGGTCTTGAACTTTGGCTAGTTCTTGATTTACCATTTGCACTAAGCGCAATTGAAGTTGCAATTGGCGAAATGGTTGTAATGATATTTGGTGTTGTTGTATTCAAATACTTACAAAAAGATAATCATTTTATTGAATTAATAGATGCTAATCAAAACATAAAAAAAGCTAATAAACTATAATTTATAGTCTATTAGCTTTTCTATCTTGTAAAAAATATTAAAATATTATATAATATATAAAAGATTAATTTTTCTTTAAACGTTTAAGTGCAAGTTTAACAGCATCACTTAAAGAAGTATCATCAGTAATTTCTAAATCTTTAGTTGCTGTTTTTATTTCAGCACTATTATATCCTAGTGATTTTAAAGCAATCATTACGTTGTTTAATTTCTCACTAACTTTAGGAGTTGAAGAATCTTCCTCAAAATTAATCTTGCCTTTTAAGTCAAGAACTATTTGTTGACTAAGTTTTGGCCCAATTCCAGGGAATTGACTAAAGAACTTAGAATTACTGCTATTTAAAGCGCTAATGATTTCAACTGGAGTACTAGATGCTAAAATCGCAAGAGCTCCTTTTGGACCAAGTCCTTTGACATTAATAAGTGATTCAAAAGTATCACGAACATCTCTTGAATTAAAACCAAATAATTCAATAGCATCTTCTCTAACATGATAATGAAGATAGATTGTTTGTTCAACATTTAATTCAAATTGATAAGGATTGGGTACTCTAATTTTATAACCAACATTTGATACTTCAAACACAATATGTGTTGCATGTACTTCTGTTACATAACCTTTAAAATAACTATACATAGTAACCTCCCATATATAATGGATTTTGTTACTTAATTATAACATAAAATTATACTTTTAACAAGTAGAAAGGATGAATCAATATGGATAATCTTTTAAATAAAAACATGATTTCTGGTGATGAAATAGAAACATCTTTACGCCCTTTATCTTTAAAAGAATATGTAGGTCAAGATGAACTAAAAGAAATGATGGAAATATTTATAAAAACTGCTAAAATGAGAGAAGAAGCTCTTGACCATGTTTTATTATATGGCCCTCCAGGACTTGGTAAAACAACTCTTGCCCATATTATAGCAAATGAAATGAATACTAATATTAAAATTACAACAGGTCCAGCTCTTTCAAGACCAGGAGATCTAGCATCAATTTTATCATCACTTGAAGCTGGAGATATTCTTTTTATTGATGAAATCCACAGAATTCCAAAAGTAATTGAAGAAATCCTTTATTCTGCAATGGAAGATTATGCTATTGACATTGTTATGGGAAAAGATAGTGGTGCATCAACATTAAGAATTGATCTTCCACCATTTACACTTGTTGGCGCAACAACTCGTTTTGGTGATTTAACAGCTCCAATGCGTGATAGATTTGGAATAGTTCATCAATTAAAATATTATACAAATGAAGAACTTGCAAAAATTATAAAAAGAACATCAAGAATTTTTGAATTTGATATTGATGAT
>JAZKYN010000058.1:0-10308 GCA_045612145.1 Bacilli bacterium | reverse complement strand
ATTTAAACGTATATGAAAATATTGCGTTTGGATTAAAAATTAAAAAGATGAGTAATGATGTTATTGAACAAAAAGTTATGAAAATGTTAAAGCTAATTGGTCTAGAAGGTTATGAAAAACGTAACTCAATGGAGCTTTCAGGTGGTCAACAACAACGTGTTGCGATTGCACGTGCGTTAGTAAATGAACCTAAAGTATTACTACTTGATGAACCATTAGCTGCATTAGACTTAAAACTTCGTAAAGAAATGCAATATGAGTTAAAACGTATTCAACAAGAAGTAGGAATTACATTTATTTTCGTAACACATGATCAAGAAGAAGCATTAACAATGTCAGATACAATCATTGTAATGAAAGATGGTATGATTCAACAAATAGGTACTCCTATGGATATTTATAATGAGCCATCAAATGCCTTTGTTGCAGACTTTATTGGTGAATCAAATATTTATGTAGGTACAATGATTGGTTTAAAGAAAGTTAGATTCCTTGGTACTACATGGGATTGTATTGATGACTTTGAAATAAACGAAAAAGTTGACGTAGTTGTTAGACCTGAAGATATTATTATCCATACAGATGGAGAAGGTTCTGTAAAAGCAAAAATCGTTAATAAAATTTTCAAAGGTATTCACTATCAATATACTGCAATGGTTGGTAATAATGAAGTACTTATTCAATCAACAATTGATTATCCTACAAATATTACAGTAACATTAACAATCGAACCAGAATTAATTCAAATTATGAAACGTGAATACTCTGCAAATATTTATGAAGATGCTTATATTAACAAAAATAACAAAGTCGTATTTGCTGGAGCAACTTGGGATTGTGATGTAACTCAACTTGTAAAAGGTGCTATTCTTGATGAAGAAGGATACTTTATTACTCCAAATGGTAAAAAGTATGATTTAAATGATATTGATGTAGTCGCAACAATTGATATGAAAGACGTACAAATTAGTGACGATTTAGAAAGTGGTAATATTACTGGACAAATTATCCAAATGGTTTGGAAAGGTGACCACTATCAATTAATCGTAAGAACTGAAGATGAAGAAGATTTTATTGTAGATACAGAATGGACATGGAATGAATTCGATACAGTAAGTATTAAGATTGATGAAAACAAAATTAAATTAAAACTTAAGGAAGATCTTGCTAAATATGAAATTTAAACGTAAATATTTATCAATACCTTACATTTTATTTCTAATTTGTTTTATTATAATTCCTGTTTTATTTATAATCTACTATGCATTTACTAATAAAGGAGGAAACTTCTCTTTTGGTAATTTGCAAAAATTCTTTTCTGATGAAACAAATGTAAACGTCTTATTAATTTCTTTTGTTTATGCTATTTTAAATACAATTATTTGTATTATAATTGGTTTTCCGCTTGCTATGATTCTTGCAAATAAAAACTACAATAAATCAAGCGTATTTGTAATGCTATTTGTAATGCCTACTTGGATTAATTTCATTATTAGAACAAGCGCTACACGTGATGTTTTAAACTGGATAGGCATTTCAACAGGTGAATTTTCTAATTTAACAACAATGATTGGTCTTGTTTACAACTATTTACCATTTGTAATTTTACCACTTTATACAACAATGTTAAAAATGGATAAATCACAAATTGAAGCAAGTAAAGACCTTGGTGCAAACTCATTTGAAACTTTCTTTAAAGTAATAATTCCAATGACAATGCCTGGTATTATTTCTGCCGCAACAATGGTATTTATGCCAACATTATCATCATATGTAATTTCTGATATTTTATCTGAATACAATGTTGTTTTATTTGGTAGTTACATAGACTTATATTTCAACCAAGCTGATTGGAACTTTGGTTCATTCATGGCTTTAATTATGTTACTATTAATCTTCTTAAGTGTATTTATCACAAGAAAATTCGGTAAAGAAGAAGATGGAGGTAAATCATCATTATGGTAAAAGGTCAAACAATCAAGAAAATTTGTGCAAAAAGTTATTTATGGCTAGTACTATTAATCATGTATTTACCAATTCTAGTATTAATAGTTTATTCATTTACGGTTAGCGATCAACTTGGAGTATGGACTGGTTTTTCATTCGAACTTTATAAAGATTTGTTTTATAATGAATCTTTAATTGAAGCAACAAAAAACACGTTTATCATTGCGATAGTTTCAGCAATAGTTTCTACAACTATTGGTACACTTGGTGCAATAGGTGTTTATTATAGTTCGAAAAAAGCAAGAAAAATTGTTGAATCTGCAACACAACTTCCAGTTGTTAATGCTGAAATCGTAATGGCATTATCGCTTGCTATCTTATTCAAATCAGTTAATACAAGTTATAGTTTTGCAACACTATTAATTGGTCATGTTGTTTTAACTGTTGCGTTCGTATATTTAAATGTAAAACCAAAATTAATCCAAATGGATCCAAATATTTATGAAGCAGCACTTGATTTAGGAGCAACTCCTTGGTATGCGTTATTTAAAGTAGTACTTCCTGAAATATTACCTGGTATTTTATCTGGATTCTTAATTTCAATGACTCTATCTTTAGATGATTTTGTAATTACACAATATTTAAAAGAACCATCATTTGAAACAATTTCGACTTATATTCAAAAAATTGTCGCAAAACATCCAATACCACCTGAAGTAAGAGCACTTTCAACAATCTTAATTGTTATAGTATTTAGTGTTGTTATTGGAATTACTGTTTATAATAATAAAAAGGCAAATAAGGTCGCAAAATATAGGAGGATGAAATAATGAAAAAGTTAATTTATCTTTTTGTATTAGTATTTTTATTAAATACTGGACTATTTCAAGTAAAAGCAGAAACAACTAATTTTTCAGGTCAAACATTAACAATTTATAATGTTGAAGATTATATTTCAAATGGTGATGACGATTATGTAGATATAATCGCAAACTTTGAAAAAGAATACAATGTTAAAGTAAATTATTATACATATGATACAAATGAAACAATGTATAATCAATTTACACTTCAAAAAGAAGGAACATATGATTTAGTTTGTACTTCAGACTATATGATTCAAAAAATGATTAAAGAAGATTTAGTTATGCCAATGGATGACTATCAAGAAAATATTCCTAATTATTACCGATACTCATCTCCTGCATTAAGAGAAAAACTAAAAGAAATGATTGTTCCTTATAAAGATAAAGAAGTGTCTTTAGATGAATTTGCTGTTGGATACATGTGGGGAACACTTGGTATTGTATATGATCCTACATATACTGATACAATAACTGAAGATGTAAAATCATGGGATATTTTCTGGGATCCAACATATAATAATGTAATTTCAATTAAAAACTCAATTAGAGATGCATTTGTTGTTGGATTAATGCATTCATATAGTAAATCAGATGAATTTAAAAAAGCTAAAGAATTATATTTAAATGAACCTAGTGTTGAAAATTATCAAAATTATCAAAAACTTGTTCAAGAAATTTTTGACTTTAAACTTGATGGAAGTACTGAAAGTGAACAAGAAAATTTCGAAAAAATTGCAAGAGTAAAAGAAGAACTAATTTCAATGAAAGATAATATCTTTGGTTTTGAAGTTGACTCTGGTAAAAATGATATAATCACTGGTAAAATAAAAATGAACCTTGCTTATTCTGGTGATGCAGTATACTCAATTGACACTGCTTACCAAGATAGAGGAATTAACCTAGAATATTATGTACCAGAAGATGGAAGTAATATTTGGTATGATGCTTGGGTATTACCAAAAGGCGCAAACAAAGATTTAGCATATTTATTCTTAGATTATCTATCTAATCCTCAAAATGCTGCTGATAATATGGATTATATTGGTTATACTCCATATATTGTAGGTGATGAACTATTTACACTTACAGGTAAATGGTATGGAGCATGTGATTATGTAGTAAATGGAACATACTATGCTGATGATGAAGCATGTGTAATTTATAATGATCAACTATACTTATGTATAAAAGATAAAGAAAGTGATTTAGAAGTATATCCAGATAATGAAGAATTTTTTGAATCACTAGAATATGATCCTGAAACAGAATATTTTGAAGGAGATATGGTAAGTTATAATGGAGTAATTTATAACTGTATTTATTATGATGATACAAATCCTGATAGTGGAATAGTTAATGCAATAGAAAATCCTGATGCATTTGAAATTGTTGAAGGTTATGATTTAACTTTCCTTTATGAAGGTACACTTTCTGAAAATAGACGTGCTATTATTTATCCATATTTAGGTTCAGAAAACCAATTACAAGCCCAATATCCAAGTGAAGAAATAATTGCAAGATGTGCAATTATGAATGATTTTGGAAAATATAATGAAAATGTTGTAATTATGTGGGGTCAAGTAAAGGCTTATACCAATATGATGCCTGTTTATATTTTCTTATCAACATTCTTATTAATTGTGATTTCTTCAGTTTCAATTTATATTATTAGAACAAAAATTAATAATAAATATAAGAAAAATTAGTATAAAATACTGTTCAAAAAAATTGAACAGTATTTTTTGTTGTTTTATTGGAAAAAAAAGTGTATAATAAGTATGGGTGATGAAATGACAGACTACAAGAAAAAGAAAAAAGAAATAAAAAAACAAAAGAAACATATTATTAAAAATGCAAAGAAAGAATATAAATTAAGTAAAAAAGAACTTAAAAAAGAATATAAAAATATAAAAAAAGAAAATAAAAAAATAAAAATAAAGCCAAAAAAACAATTAACAGAAAAACAATTAAAAAATAGACTTAGAAATGAAGCTCCACATCTACATGTATTAGAAGAAATTGGAAACTCAGTATCACATGGACTTGGAGCATTATTTGCAATAATTGCATTCTTATTAATGATTTTTAAATCAAACTCATTTGATAAGATTATTTCAACATTAGTATATTCATCAAGTATGTTTTTGATGTTTGCAATGAGTTGTTTATATCATTCATTCAAACATGGAACTGCTGTAAAAAGAATATTTAGAAGATTTGATTATTCAGCAATCTATCTCTTAATTGGTGGAACATTTGCACCAATATTACTGATATTTTTAAATAATACACTTGGTAATATTGTTTTTATTGTACAGTGGTTATCTATAATAACTGGAATATCAATGCTTGGAGTATTTGGACCAGGTAGACTTAAATGGCTTCACTTTCCATTGTTTTTTGTATTAGGATGGATTGGCGGAGTATGTGTTGTTCCTAAAATGATTACATCTAATATGACACTTTTATACTGGATACTTGCAGGTGGAGTAGCATATACAATAGGAATGATTCCGTTTTGTATGAAAGGTAAATGCACTCACTTTATTTGGCATATATTAGTAAATATTGGTGTTGTACTTCAATTTATTGGAATTTATTTATGTTTATACTAGGAGGATAAAATGTCAATAGTTTATTTTACAAAAAATATTAATAAAGATGAAATTTTAAGATTATACAAGCATCTAGGTGTAAAACTTGAAGGTAGAGTTGCTGTAAAATTACATTCTGGTGAACCTGGAAATCAAAATTTTTTAGGACCAGATTACTTTACAGAGATTGTAAAAGAAGTAAATGGAACAGTTGTCGAATGTAATACTGCTTATGATGGGAAAAGAAATACAACAAAAGATCATCTAGAAACATTAAAAAATCATGGATGGACAAATGCATATAAAGTAGATTTGCTTGATAAAACAGGACCAGATTTAGTACTAGATATTCCACATGGTAAAATAATTAATAAAAACTATGTTGGTAAAGACTTAGTAAACTATGATTCAATGTTAGTACTATCCCATTTTAAAGGTCATCCAATGGGAGGATATGGTGGTGCATTAAAACAATTATCAATTGGTGTTGCTTCATCATATGGAAAAGCTTATATACATGGATGTGGAAAACCTGAAGACATTTGGACTGCAGATCATGATAGTTTTCTTGAAGCAATGGCTGAATCAGCAGAATCAGTTATTGATTTCTTTAATAAAAAAATTGTTTATATTAATGTAATGAAAAATATGTCTGTTGACTGTGATTGTTGTGCAGTCGCTGAAGATCCATGTATGAAAGATATTGGAATCTTAATTTCAACAGACCCTATCGCAATAGATCAAGCTTGTATTGATCTAGTATATAATTCAGAAGATCCTGGGAAAACTCATTTAATAAAAAGAATTGAGTCTAGAAACGGAATTCATACAATTGAAAGAGCCGCAGAATGTGGATACGGAAGTAGAAGTTATACGCTTGTAGATATCACAAATAATTAAAATTAATTTTACGAAAGGGGTGTTGTTATGGACCCGAATACGCAGAACAATTTAATAAAAACAACATTCTTTAGGAGGGTAAAATGATCAAATTATTTAAAGAAGAGAATAAAAATCTAATTTGTTTCCAAGATTTAGATAATATTTTCGAAAAAATTGAAAAAAATATGTGGATACACATGGTTGCTCCAACATATGAAGAAATTAATAAAATTAGTAAAATAACAAAATTAAATGAAGAAGTATTACTTAGTGTAATGGACGAAGAAGAATCTGCACGTTTAGATGATGATGATGATTTCACATTAATTGTACTAGACGTACCTGTTTCAGCTGATAACTTCTACGAAACATATCCGCTTGCAATAATTTATAATGATGATTATTATCTTACAATTTGTAAAAAAGATATTAAGTTAGTAGATTTAATGTTAAAAAAATTCAAAAAAATTGAACCTCATAAACACGTAAGATTAACACTTCAAATTATGTATAGAATTGCTTCAAGTTATATTTTCTCATTAAAGAATTTAGATGTTAAAAGAAATAAAATTGAAAAGAAACTATATGAATCAATGAAAAATAATGAACTTTTAGATTTAATGACTTTAAATAAGTCACTTGTGTATTTTTCAACATCACTTAATGCGAATAAAATTGTATTAAGCCAAGTGAAAAAGCTAAAAGAATATAAAAAATATGAAGATGATTTTGAATTGATGGAAGATGTAGAAGTAGAAAATAACCAAGCAATTGAAATGTGTACTATCTACAGAAATATTGTTGAAGGTATGATGAACGCCTTCTCATCAATTATTTCAAATAACTTAAACGTAGTAATGAAAGTACTTGCAATAATTACTCTTATTATTTCAATCCCTACCCTTGTCGCATCATTATTTGGAATGAACGTAAAAGTTCCATTTGGGAAAAATGATTTAGGCTTTTATATAATAATTGGTATTAGTATTTTACTAGCTATATTTGGTGGTGTTTTACTTCATATAGTAACAAAAAGTTCAAATAAATGGAAAAAATAACCATTTCACAAAGTGAAATGGTTATTTTCATTTTTATTTATTATGTAATTTTAATTCTTCGTAATATAAAGCAAGTGCAGCATTATAATATGGACCAACATAAAATACTTTTAAAACACCAAAAGTAAGAATACCTAAGATGTGCCAGCCAAGAAAACTTAAATGTAATTTGAACAGCTCCATTTTATGCCCATCCATCATTTTCTCACTCATTATTAAAGCATCTTTTGGACCAATTCCTGGATTATCATACATGATATATAAAGCTTGTGAATATGATAAAGCTTTAATTATTCCAGGTACAATAAACAATAAAGTCCAAAGGAATACATAAGCAAATTTTAATAAAAAAGTTAGAAAATAATCTGTAAATCTTTTAAAACTATCAAATATATTTAAAAATGTTCCATTATTTCCTCTGATATAGTTTAAATTAAACATAATAAATCCTGCTGTTAATGGACCTCCTATAACTAAAATAGGAATGCCGTAAGAAGAAGTGGAAAAAGCAAAAATACCTGAAAAAACAAGATATACAAGTACAAATTGCCAATAATCTAACTTAAATAGATTTTTCGCTTTTTCTTTTAATTCAATTAAATTCATTTTAATTTTCACCGTTTTCTTTATTATTAATTTCAGCTATTGCTTCAGCGATAGAAATTGTTAAATTATTCTTTTCCATGTTATATGCTTGTTTTACACAATTATAAATTGCATTTGTTTTACTGCTGCCATGTCCTTTTACAACTGTTTTTTTACAACCAAGAAGAACAGCTCCACCATAGTTATTATAGTCCATAAAATCTTTAATTTCATAAACATCTTTTTTAATTACTAAAGCACCAAGTTTTGTTTTAAGATTTTTCTTTAGTGTTCTTTTTAATAATTGAAGAATTTCAATTGCTGTTCCTTCTGTTGCTTTAAGTAGTACATTACCACTGAAACCATCACAAACAACTAGGTCATAATTACCAGAAAGTAAATCTCTACTTTCCATATTTCCAACGAAATTTAAATTTGGAGTCTCTTTAATTAATTGATATGCTTCTTTTCTTAACATATCACCTTTTTCTTCTTCAGTGCCTACGTTTAATAATGCAACTTTTGGTTTTTCTAAACCATATGTTTTTTGTAAATATAAATTACCCATAATAGCAAATTGTTGTAAATAAAATGGATCACAGTCAGAATTTGCTCCACTATCACATATAGCAACAATTCCTCTATTCATTGTTGGTAAAATTGGGCAAAATGCTGGTCTTTTTACTCCAGGAATTCTTCCTAGTCTAAGGACCGCTGAAGCAAGTAATGCACCTGTAGAACCTGTTGTAACAAAGGCATTTACAGATTCATCTGTTCTTAACATTTCAATACTTTTTACCATTGAACTTTCTTTTTTCTTTTTAACTGCTTCAGTAGGTTTATCATGACATGTAATAATATCTGGAGCATGTAAAATAGAAATTCTATTTTGATCGTATGAATATTTACTTAATTCAGCTTTTAAAATTTCTTCATCACCAGCTAAAATGATTTCTAAATCTTTAATTTCGTTTAAGGCTTTTATTGAACCTTCAACATTTACTTGTGGACTTAAATCTCCACCAAATCCGTCAACTATAATTTTAATCATAAAATTACCTCTCTTTTATAGTATTATACCAAAAATATGAATTTTAATCAAGTGAAAATATTACACGTATTGACAAAAAAACATAAAAGGTGTATAATGACAAAAAATAAAAGAGAGGAAGGATAAAATGTTTGTATTATTTACAGACACAAACACAGATTTAACATTAGACTATGCTAAAAAAAATGGATGGAATTTAATTTCAATGCCCTATACAATTGATGATGTAAACTTTTATCCATACAAAGAAACCGAATTTAACAGTAAAAAATTTTATGATTTATTAAGAACAGGAATTGTTCCTAAAACTTTTGCTTTAAACCCTGAACAATATGTAGAATATTTTGAACCATATTTCGAAAAAGGATATGATATATTATATGTTCATTTCTCACAAAACATGAGTGGAACATTTAACAGCTTAAACATTGCATTAGAAGATTTAAAAGAAAAATACCCAGAAAGAACATGTTATTTAGTAGATACAAAAGGTGTATCGGTATGTTCTTTAAATATTATATACGAAATAGAAAAATTAGTAAAAGAAGGAAAAACACCAGAAGAAATTGTAAACTGGTCTAAAGAAGAAGTTGATCATTTTGCGACATACTTTTATGCTGATAATCTAACTTTTTTCAAAGCAAGTGGCCGTGTGTCAAATATGAGCGCAACACTTGGCAATGTATTCGGAGTTCATCCAATAATTTATATGAGTGAAGAAGGAAAACTTGTTAATATTACAAAAGTAAAGGGGAAAAAGTCTTCTCTAAATAAGCTTATAAGTTACATTGAAGAACTTGGAGATGATATTGGTGCATATAATGTAATTATTGCTCATAGCGATAATTTAGAATTAGCAAACCAATTTAAAAATATGATAAATGAAAAATTTGGAAATGATTTAACAATTTCGTTTAGTATTGTTAATCCAACAATAGGTGCACATTGTGGCCCTGATTGTATCGGAGTATCATTTCATTCAAAGAAAAGATAATTCGCATTTTTAATGCGAATTTTTTCTTTTGAATATGGTTGCAAAAATAGAACCTAATAATGAACTAGTCAAATAAAGAGCGTATTTAATGTAATATGTTTTATTGAAGTATCCAAGACTTAACTTTTTAATAATAATTAAAATAGTTAAAATTAAAAAAACTGTTAAAAATGTTAATAATAATTTCTTTTTCTGTGTGACTAAAGACAATAATAAACCAAATATAAAGAAAATGACAATACCGATAAAAGTAGTTGTTTTATAAATAGAATCACTAATATTATTAATCTTATTTGTGTATAGTAAAAATGTATAAACTAATGATGTAAGA
>JAZKYN010000057.1:0-4924 GCA_045612145.1 Bacilli bacterium | reverse complement strand
ACTCTTGGAAACCATGAATATGATTGGGGCGAAGAAATTATTCGTAAAAATAAAGATGCTGCAGAATTCCCATTTTTAGCAATTAATATATATGACAAAACAACCGGAAAACTTGCTGATTACTGTACTCCATCTGTTATTGTTGAATGTGATGGAATCGAAGTCGGAATTATTGGAGCTATTGGTGATTGTTATTCATCTATTTCATCAGCAATGGTAACAAACGTTGAATTTAAAGTAGGTAGTGAACTTACTAATCTTGTTAAAGCAGAATCTGAAAGACTTCGTGCACAAGGTGTTGACTTAATTGTTTACTCATTACACGATGGATATGGTAGTAGTAATTCTTCTTCAAGTTCTATTTCATCAAATAGTTTATCTTCTTATTATGATGCAGCACTGTCTAATGGATATGTTGATTTAGTTTTTGAAGGACATACTCACCAAAGCTATACTCTATATGATACATATAACATATATCATATGCAAGGTGGCGGAGAAAACAAAGGTATATCACATGTTGAAATATCTTTAAACTATATTACAGGAAAGAAAAATGTTAATGAAGCAGAAGTAATTAAAAACTCTGTATATGGCTCATTCCCAGAAGATGAAGAAACAAATAAAATTGAAGATAAATATTCAGATATAATAAATAATGCAAATGATGTTTTAGGTTATGCGACTGTAAAACAATCAAGTACAATTATTGAGAATTTAGTTGCGGAACTTTACCTTGAAACAGGTGTAGAAAAATGGGGCGATAAATACAATATTGTTCTTGGTGGCGGTTATATAAATACTAGATCTCCATATGATCTTGCTGCAGGGCCTGTAACATATTCAGATCTTTTATCACTTCTTCCATTTAATAACCGTATTACACTTTGTTCTATATCTGGTAGATATCTAAAAAGTGTATTCATTAATACATCTAACTCAAATTACCATAATGCTTATAGCACATACGGAAATAGTATAAAAAATAATATTAACAACAATGAAACATATTACGTAATTGTAGATGATTATACAGCTACATATGCTCCAAATAGACTAACTATTGTTGAATATTACGAAGATGGAATATATGCTCGTGACTTAGTTGCTGAAAAAATAAAAGAAGGTATATTTGATACAAGTGGTTCAAATAATTATACTCTAACATCAATACCTGAAATTATTTCGATTGGAGAAAAACTAAAAACTAATGAAACAACATCAAAAAATTATTATGTTAAAGGTACAATTAAATCTATAACTAATACAACATATGGTAATATATATATTGAGGATGAGTCTGGTAATGAATTATTGATTTTTGGACTTTATGATTCAAATGGTAATAAATATGATTCAATGAGTTCAAAACCTCAAATAGGTGATACAATTATTGTTTGTGGACCAATTTATTATTATAATGGCGAAACAATAGAAATCAAAAATGGTACATTAATTAATAAATTATAATTAGATATTAAAAAAGGCTAAATCTGATGCTTTATTTAAGCAAATGATTTAGCCTTTTTGTATTTTATTTATTCTATTTCTAAACTTAACATAATTGTATCTGCATCATATGAATGATCTCTATACCCTGTATATCTGTTTCCTCTTGCATCATATAACTCCGCTTCTTCAACCCAAGCAAATATTTTAATTGTT
The DNA here is from genome assembly GCA_045612145.1 of Bacilli bacterium. Lineage (GTDB taxonomy): Bacteria > Bacillota_I > Bacilli_A > ML615J-28 > CAG-313 > CAG-313. The sequence continues at coordinate 3,259 of JAZKYN010000057.1, read as the reverse complement.
TTAGATTCATTTTCTAATAAATCTACAGTTAAATCATTGAATATTTCAGTTTCAGAATTAAAATGTAGTATAGTATCAGGATCATTTTCTTTATGATAAATTACTTCATTTTTATCATAAAATTTATACACTTTTAAAGAATCATCAATTACAATAGCAACTCTTAAAAAATCTACAACATATTTATTATTATTCAATAATTTTAATGACATATTATATGTATTATCTATTTGACTTAATAGTTCAAATTGGTACATTAGTGAATGCAGGGTAAAATCATTATCATCACTAAAAAAGTCCATTTCAGAATATTCTCTTTTAAATCCCCAATTTAATTTATTCAAATAATATTGATATGAATTATACATCTCATCATCAATAACATAACTTAAATTTTCATCTAAACTTTTTACATCAAGCGAATATACATACATTCTATCACAACTACTTAGTGTTAATATAATTCCAATTAAGACAATTAATGAGCAAATTTTTTTCATAATATACTTTCTCCTATATTTAGCTTTTACTATTCTAAACAATAAAAATACTTTTATAAGCCAATAAACACAGCAAACATTAAGAATGCAATTGATAAAATCATTAATAATAATTGGAATAATATAGTCTTTTTGAACCATTCTGCAAAGCTTACATTTGCAAGACCAAGTCCTACAAGAAGTGTTCCACATGTTGGGTATAAAACATTAGTATATCCATCAGCGAATAAATAAGTTAAAATAATAACTGTTTTACTAATACCTTCTATTGGAGCAAGTGTTAGCATTGGAATAATTAAAACAGCTTTTGCTGATGCACTTGGAATAAAGAATTCAATAATTAATACAAATATATATAATATTATAACTGCAAAATACGGAGATATATTATTTACTGAATTATAGAAGTAATAAAAGATTGTATGAAGGATATTCCCTTCTTGAGCAATATATGTAATACCAAATGCAATCATAATTATTAAGATAGATGGTACTACATCTACAACGCCTTTTATAAAATTTTTCCCAAGTTTTTTGTATGAACCCAGTAGAATTCTTCCGATAATTACTGTTCCTATAATAAATGCGGCAGCCATAAATACCATCGCAAGTGATCTTAGTGACTCAATTGATGTAGTAATAATAACAGATAATAAAGCAATTAAGAATAAGGCAATAATCATTTTTGCTTTTTTAGAATCTTCTTTTTTCTCTTCATCTGAAACCATCATAAATTCTTGTGCATCAAATTTTTCTGTTGCTTTTTTCTCATCTTTTCTAGCAAGCCAAACTAAGAATAGTGATGTAATAACATACATTACACAGAATATTATACATCTATACCATATTCCATCAACAATACTTGTACCAGACGCAATTGTTGCAGCACCAATTGTAAATGGATTAGTAATTGCTGTTGTAAAGCCTACACCGGATGATATTAAAATTAATGATATAGCAGTAAAATTAGACCAGTTTAGAACAGTACATAATATTGCTAGAATAGGATACAAGATAAGTAACTGTTCTTGTAAACCAAATACAGCGGATAAAATCATCATAACTCCTGTTATTGCCCAAATAGCAAAAAAACGTTTGTTCTTTAATTTTACCATAATTACTCTTACCAAGGATATTAATCCACCACTTGTTTCTAAAACTTTAAAAGTACCTCCTAGTACTAGTAATAAAGCAATAATCATTATCATATTAGAACTATTACTGCCAATAAATAAAGCTTCAATTGGTGAAAGCAACCATCTGTAAACTGGAATACGAGATGTATTTTCTTCATTTGTTAACTCACGATAAGAATCAATAACAATTTGTTTATTTAAAGTTTCATCTGTTGTATATTGATAAAATGGTTGATCAATTTTTGAAATATCAGTTGTATATATTGTATATCTTCCTGCAGGAATTGTATAAGTTAATATTCCTACTACAATAAGTACTAATAACAATATACATATTACTGTAATAAAACTTCTTAGTCCTATTTTTACTTTTACATTTAATTTTTCGGATCTATTCATATATGTCTCCTTCATATTCATAGACATCTTCACAAGCTTCTCTCCATTTTTCATCATAAAGATTATGAATTTCTTCAGAAGCTATTGTCCATTTGATTAAATTTTGGTTTTGATTATTTGGTACAATCATTAAATATTTATTATTATAATAAAATTCTAAGTATCCCTTTGTTGATAGTGTTAGTGAATATATTGATCTTACTTCAAATATAAAGTTGACTTCTTCTTCGTTATTTGTTCCTTTAAAAACTAATCCTTTGTTTGTAAGAATTGCTTTACCATTTGATAAAATTTCTATATTTTTTGGTGATTTTCTTAATTTATCTAGTTTTAAAGTACATATTGAACCATTTAGTTCAAGTCTGAAATTATCATCTTGAATTTCTTTTTTTACACATCTACGTTGCCATTTATACCATTTGTCAATATCTTTAGGAATGTTTATATCTGAGATTAAATCATAGTATTCATTTACTTTAACATTTAAATTACATTTATTGCAAATGATTTTATCATCTTTAGTATATAAAGATAATTCTTCTTTACATTTAGGACATTTATATAAGATTTTCTCTAAACCATAAGCATTTGATTCTTTACCTATATATTTGTTACGAGCAACTTTGTTGTATTCAAAATCATTATATTTAATTTTATCTAATAAGATTTTATAAATTTCTTCATCAGTTAATTTATCTAGTAAATCAGGTGTGAAAACTAAGCTAAAATCTATTCCAATGTAACCTTTTTTTCGATCATTAGAATATCTGTTTGTCGCAAGATATGCACCCTTTGATGTTGCGACAACAATATTTGCTTTGCTTTTTTTAATAAACTTAACCGTAGCAGGATTAATTGGATGTGTACTACCACTTGTTGATTGAATACCTTCTGGGAAGATTGCTACAGTACCATTTCTTTTTAAAACCTTCAAAATATTTTTTGTACAAGCAATATCAGGTTGATATAAAAATTTAGAAATTACACCTATTTTTAAAAATAATTTATATAAACCTTTTTTTATTATATTTTGAAAACCACATACAATATTAATATCTTTATGTTTAAATCCATAAATCATATATATAAATTCAAGTCTAGATGCATGTGAAGCTAGTAAGATTGTTGGTTCTTTTTGAATTTTCTTTGGATCATAATCATAATTAAATTTAACTTTATATTTTCTATTAAGAATTCCTAATACAAACATTACTATAGACATTA
>JAZKYN010000056.1:0-14413 GCA_045612145.1 Bacilli bacterium | reverse complement strand
ATACCATATTTTTTATTTATTTTCAAAAATTATATATTATTCGTTTTCAATTATCCATTTTATTAATTCTTCTTTTATAACAGGAGCTATTTCGTTTGTTAAAACATTATAACCTGCTTCTGTTAAATGACCTCCATCAGTTGTGTATTCATCGTATATTTCTCCTGTTTCAATATTTAATAGTGGATAATATAAATCTATAAATGTATATGAATATTTTTCAGCAAGTTTTTTTATTTTAACATTATTATAAGCAGCTATTTGATTGTTTTTACCCCATTCTTTACTCATTGAAGTAAGGGATAATAATACTACTTTTGTATTTGGAAGATTATCTTTTAAGCCTTTTAAAATATTTTCGTAATTATCAAACATTGTTTTGAAATTGTTTGCGCCTATTAACATTACAACTACTTTTGGTTTTAAATCATATACAGATACTTGAAGTCTTTCTTCTAGATTAAATGTTGTATCTCCACCTATTCCTCTATTAGATACTAAATAGTCTGGATAATATTTTTCCACATCGTATCCGTCAGTTAAGCTATCTCCAATAAAAGCTATATCAACCTCAAAATCTGCGTATTTTGCATTTTCTTCTTGATATTTGATAATTTTACTTTCTCTATATTCTTGAATAAGTTTTTCTAATTCTTTATCTTTTTTATTACAAGATGTAATTGTTAATATAAATAATAAAATACTTAAACATAATAAAATCTTTTTCATATATATCTTCCTTTCATATTAACATTATAACATTTTTTTGTAAAAAAATAAACCAGTATAAACTGGTTTATTTTGTTTTTAAATTTGATGTGTATTTTAATACGACATTTGCAAGAATCCCAACACCACACCCAGCAATTATTCCTGTAATAATTAGTACTGGTAAATATAGGGCAATCTCTTTTGTATTCATAAGTATTATGGCAATTATTATTTGTCCAACATTATGCATTATGGCACCAATAATACTGATTGTTATTTTTGAAAATTTGTTTAGATTTTTAAGTATTATCATAAATGATAAACTTAGAATTGCTCCTGATAAACTATATATAAATGTTATTAGATTACTAAATAGAATACTTGAAAGTACAAGTCTAAATACTGATACGATACAAGCTTCTTTTATTCCATCTTTATATAATACATATATTATAGCAATATTTGCAATACCAATTTTGAAATATGGTGGTGTAAATGGAATATGAATAAGTGAATCAACATATGATAGAACCATTGCAAGAGCAATAATAATTGAAAGTTCTGCTATTTTTCTAACTTCTTTATTCATTATGTAGTCACATCAACTTCATTGTCGCTGCCTATAATTTTTATTACAACTTTATTAGGTAAGCAGACAATTGTTTCTCCTGTCATTGAAATTTTATGATGTTTTACACATATATGATCTTTACAACTAGCATCGGTCATATATACTTTCCCATCATTTATAACTAGTGTGTTATATACATTTTCTTCATATGTTAATTTTATTTCGATATCTTCATTTATTGAATATTTAGCAACTTCATTTTGGTCATGTACAACTACTACATATGAACCAGGTTCTTTTGTTACATTTACTATTATTATTGCGACTAATGCAACAGCTACTATTATTCCTAAAAGAATGATATCATTTTTGTATTTTTTAAAAATATTAGTCAAGGTTATGTTTACCTATTAATTCAAGTTTAGAAATACATCCAGTAGGGCAAACGTCAAGACATGTACCGCATCCTTCACAAATGCTATAATCGATTACTGCAATATCGTCTACTTTGATAGCATTTAATGGACATGCTTTTTCACATTTTTTACATTTAATACATGCATTTGAACATTTCTTTCTTGCAACTGCACCTTTTTCTTTATTGTTACATGTGATAACTGCTTTTTCAATATCATCAATTAAGCTAATAACATGATTTGGACAAGCTTTAGCACATAATCCACAACCAATACATTTTCTTGGATCTACGTGTGCAATTCCGTTTTCAATACAAATTGCATTTTCAGGACATACTTTAACACAATCACCATATCCTAAACATCCATATGTACAATCTGCTTCACCACCATAAAGTGATTTTGCAGCTGCACAAGTTTGGATACCTTGATATTCATGTTTGAAAGTTTTCTTTTCGCAATCACCTAAACAGTGAACGAATGCAACTTGTTCTATAACGTCAGCTGCTTCAACACCAAGTACTGCAGCAACTTCTTTTGCAACTTTATCTGATCCAGGAATACAAAGATTTACTTTTGTTTCTGATCCATCAGCAAGTGCTTTTGCATAACCATCACATCCAGTGTATCCACAAGCACCACAGTTAGCACCAGGAAGACATTCTCTAACTTTAATTTCTTTTTCATCAACAGGTACACTCATGAAGTGAGATGCAACAACTAATAATGCTGCACAGAAAATACCAAGACCTGCAACGATTAAGACAGCATATAAAATATCCATACTACCTCCTACCCGAAAATTCCTTCAACGATTCCAGCGAAACCAAAGAATGCACATGCAACGATTGCAGCTGCAACTAAAGTCATTGGTAAACCTTGGAATGCTTTAGGAGGATTTGCAGTTTCAAGTCTATTTCTAACACCAGCAAATAATACCATTGCAAGTAAGAAACCAAGACCGCATCCTAAAGATGAAACGATTGATTCTAAGAAGTTAAATTCATCAGTAATATTATTAATAGTAACACCAAGAACAGCACAGTTTGTAGTAATAAGTGGTAAATATACACCTAATGATTTATGTAAACCTGGAATATATTTCTTTAACACGATTTCAACAAATTGAACTAAAGCAGCGATTACTAAAATAAATACGATTGTTTGCATATATCCAAGTCCAAGTGGATTTAAGATATAAATTTGAATAGGCCATGTAACAAGTGTTGCAAGAATCATAACAAATGTTACAGCAATACCCATACCAACAGCTTGATTAAGTTTTTTAGATACACCAAGGAACGGACAAATACCTAAAAATCTACTTAATACATAGTTGTTTACTAAAACAGATGTCATTAAAATAACTACTAATTCCTTAAGCATTTACAACATCCCCCTCTTCTAAATTTTCACAAGAGTTTTTCTTACAGAAGTTTGCGCTAGGGCAACCTGAACATCCAAAACTCTTTTTCTTAACAGCTTTACCATTTGAAATTTTATTAACGATTGCAATTAAGCATCCATACACAAAGAATCCACCAGGAGTTTGTGTTAAGATTGAAATTTTGTATGGTTCTAAGAATTTAATTTTATATCCAGCAAATGAAGCATTTCCGAATACTTCTCTGATAAATGCCATACATAATAATGCGAACATAAATCCAATACCCATACCAATTGCATCACATACAGAATCAAGTGGTTTGTTTTTACTTGCATACATTTCAGCACGTCCAAGAATGATACAGTTAACAACGATTAATGCAAGATATACACCAAGCATTTCATATAATTCTGGTAAATATGCTTGAAGTAACATTTGAACAACTGTAACAAATCCAGCGATGATTACGATATAACAAGGAATTCTAACTTGATCTGGAATAATTTTTCTAAGTAATGAGATAACTAAATTTGAACCAAGTAAAACTAAAGTTGCAGAAACACCCATTGCAAGAGCTGATACAATACTAGTTGATACAGCAAGTGTAGGACATGTTCCAAGAACTAATACTAATACTGGATTTTCTTTAATAAATCCATTTAAAATAATAGCTAATTTATTGTTTTTCATTAGTTATTACCTCCATCGATTAAACTATATGCTTTTAATGCACATCTTACTGAAATACTGTAAGTTGTAGATGATACTGTAGCATATGAATAAGTAATTTCTTTATCTTCTGGAAGAGATGTTAATCCATGATATTGATCTTCATATTTACCAGTAAATACATCTTCAGCATAATCAGCAGTTTCTTTTTGTTGGATAGCAAGTGTATCAATAATAGCACCTTCTTTATTAACAGAAACCATTAATACGATTGCACCATTATGACCTTGAGCTTTAACAAAGAATACATATCCTTCTTCTGCTTCAAAAATAGCAGTTACAGAAGCTGATAAGTTTTTAGTTGAAAGTTCTTCTTCATGGTCAGGATAATATTCTAAAGCTTTTTCAATAGTAGGAAGTTCAAAGCTATTTTCATAAGTAGTAACTGTTGCAGTTTCTTTACCTAATACTTTAGCGAATGCTTCACCTAAAACATGATTTGCAATTAAATCTTTAACTGCTTTAACATCTTCAACAACTTTTAATAATGCAGTTTCAACATCATTTGTAGCTTCTTTATCTAATGTGAATCCTTCTGATAATTCATCAGTTGATGCAGCACTTAATCCAAGAACATTTCCTGAATAACTGAATCCGATGTAGTATTTAACTTCGTTAAGTTCTACTTCTACAGCATATCCATCAAATTGATCTGAATTATAAATAGCAGTTACGTTTTCTACAGTTACACCTTCAACTGTAATTTCTTTTGAAGATAATGTATCTTTTAATACTTCAGCAATTAACATTTCTTTAGATTTAGTAACTTTCATACCAGCGATAACAGCATTTGCATTAAATGCATCACTTACAGCATCTTTAAATGCTTTTGTTGAATATGTAGCACCAGTGATTAATTCGATACCAGCTAAAGTAGAATCTTTACCAGCAAATTTACTAGCATAGTTTTTAGCTATATCTCCACCAAAGTAACTTGGAGTTTCTTGGCTAGCTACAACTGTAGCACCAGTAATTAAACCTGTATTGTCAATACCAACCATTACTGTTAAACCAGGGTTTTTACCAGTAACAACATGTTTATATGCATAACCAAGTCCACTTGTTTCTTTATATGCATTTGTTAATGAAGCTGGTAAATTTTGATATGTAGATAAATCTACTTCTTCAAAAGCTTTTGCCTCAGGCATTACTTCATAACATGCAGCATATGCAGCTTGAGCTTGGTTTGCAGCAATTCTATCTTTTGTGAATTCATTTGTAACAGCAAGCATTAAAGCAACTGCTAAACAAATTGATGTAAGTACAATAACACTTTTAATATATTTTTTCATTATCTGATACCTCCAAATGGACGTTTTTCAGTTAATCTATCGATATATGGAGTAAGAAGGTTCATGAATAAGATTGAGAATGAAACACCTTCTGGATATGTTCCCCAAATTCTGATTGCAACTGTTATTAAACCACAACCAATACCAAAGATTAATCTACCAAGAGGTCTTGATGGTGTAGTTACATAGTCAGTAGCCATGAAGATTGCACCAATAAATAAACCACCTGATAACATTTGATATAATGCGAATTCAACATCAGTTTTTGTTAAGAATGTAAGTACAAATACTGTTGCAATGAATGCTACTGGAGTATGCCATGTAATTACTTTTCTACAAACTAGATATACACCACCAATAAGTAATGCAAGAGCAGATGTTTCACCTAAAGCACCACCTCTAACACCAAGTAACATATTTAATAATGATGGTAATGTTCCATCTCCACCACCAAGTACACCTAGAGGAGTTGCACCAGTTGTTACATCAGCAATTACAGGATGAACAGCACTACCTACAGTACTGAATGCGATTAATAAAATTACTCTGGCAGTAATAGCAGGGTTTGCGAAGTTTTTACCTAATCCACCAAATAAACCTTTAACAACAACAACAGCAATTAAACTTCCAACAACACATGGGAACCAAATGTCTTTAAATGCTACAGCTGGTAAATTTAATGCAAGTAATAATCCTGTTAATGCTGCTGAGAAATCAGTAATTGTTGTATCTTTTTTGCAAAGTCTTTGGAAAATCCATTCAAATAAAACAGATGATGCAACACAAGTTAAAACGATTAATAATGCATTTAATCCAAAGAATACAACTGATAAGATAGTTGCAGGAAGAAGCGCAATAATAACATCTAACATAATTTTTGATGTTGTAGTTTTACTGAATGTATGTGGAGATGAAGTAACAAGTAATTGATCAACTGTAAATACTTCTTCTTGATCGTTTGACACAAGTTTATCACTAACAACTGCGTGTGCTTTTAATTCGTTTTCTTCACTAATATTATATAAACGTTTTTCTTGTGACATCTTACTTATCTCCTTCCTTAGCTTTTTTATTATTTAAATATTCTCTAACTTTTGCTTTACCGATACGGTTATTTTGTACAATAGGTCTCTTTGCTGGACATACAAATGCACAAACACCACATTCCATACATAAATTAACTTTTAATCTAATTAATTCTTCTGGATCATCAAGTTTAATAGCTTTTGCAAATCCAACTGGATTTAAATTAAATGGACAATGATTGATACATTTTCCGCATTTAATACATTCAGTACCTACTGGAAGTTGTGCATCTTTTTTATTAAATGCAACAACAGCATTAGTTGATTTAATAATAGGTAAATCAAGACTAGGAATAGCCATACCCATCATTGGTCCACCATAAATAACTTTTGCAGGTTGTTCTTTGAATCCACCACAGAATTCAAATACATCTTTAATTCTTGTACCAATTGGAACGATTAAGTTCATTGGATTTTTAACAGGTTTACCATCAACTGTAACTGTTTTTGAAACAAGAGGCATACCAGTTTTAATGTATTCAGCAATTTTAGCAAGTGTAGTTACGTTAATAATTACAACACCTACATCAAGAGGAAGTTTTCCTTCTGGTACAATTTTCTTAGTTGTATTGAAGATTAAAACTTTTTCTCCGCCTTGAGGATAGATTGCTGGAAGAGCTTGTACTTCAACAACATCATCTTCTAATGTTTTAAGTGATTTAACTGCTTCAGGTTTATTATCTTCAATACCGAAAATAATTTTCTTAGCACCTAAATATTTCTTTAATAATTCAACACCATCTTTAACATATTCAATATCATCAATCATAGTTCTTGTATCAGCTGTGATATATGGTTCACATTCTGCACAGTTAATAACAATCTCTTCAATTTGTGATAAATCTTTTACGTTAAATTTAACGTATGTTGGGAATCCAGCACCACCTAGACCTACCATACCACTTTCTTTAACAGCGTTAACAAATGATTCTTTGTCTGTTAATTCGATTGGTTTTAAGTCTGGATGTTTTTCCATAAGTCCATCTGATTCAATTAAGATAGCAGGAACTGTATTTCCGTTTGAAGCAAGCATTTCATCAATTTTCTTAACAGTACCAGAAACAGATGAATGAACGCATGCAGAAATAAATCCTGTTGCTTCAGCTATTTTTTGACCTACATAGACTTTGTCTCCTACTTTTACAATTGGGCTTGCTGGTGCACCAATATGCATGTTCATAGGAATTAAAACTTCTTTTGGTGTTGTAATGTTCACAGCTTTTAAGTTTGCAGTATTTTTGTGATGAGGAACATGAACACCATGTAGCTTAAATAATGCCATAATTTTCTCCTTTTCTTATTTTAGTATATATACTTCTTGTAGACATACTTTTACTAAAATATTATACCATACTTTTTATTTTTTTAAAAGTGATAAAACATTATTTTAAACAAAATATAAATATAAAAAATAAAAAGTCTAAAATCAGTTAAGATTTTAGACTTTAATTACTACTTATTTATAGTATATCTACTATTTTGTAGCTGTGTTGTAAGCTTTTTGAGCAACTGCAACGTAATCTTTAGCATCTGTTAAAGTAGCTTTAGTTACAGTTCCACCAAATGACCATAATTTAGTTTCAGCGTCTTTAACTAAATCAGCGTCAGCGAATCCCATAGAAGTACCAACTAATGCTTCTGATAATGCAGCCATGTTACCTTTCCATCCAAGAGGATAGTTGTCACCTGACCAGTAACCAGTAGTAGATTTTTTGAATCCACCTTCTTTATCAGCAGTGATTTGGAATGCAGCTTTTGAACCATCAGCGTTAGCAGCGAATGCTTTACCAGCTAATAAAGCTTCAGCATACCATTTAGCTGTTTCTTCATTATCTTTACAAGCAGCTTTTAAATCAGCGATATCTGAAGAAGCATATTTAACATCTGTTCCGTTAACTTCACCAGTGAATAATTTACCATCAACTACAACGTATTTAGCAACGTTAGCTTCTTTACCTTTAGAAGTTGTGTAAGTTACAAATAAACCAGCATCAACACCTTCAGTAGCAGCTAATCCAGCCCAATGAGTTGGGAAATAAACTTCTTCGAAAGTTAAAGCTGTAACAACACCTTTTTTGTCAACAGTGATTTCAGCAATACCAACATAGTCTTTATGAACTAATCCATAACCTTTAGCAGTAGATTCTTTTTTACCACAAGCAGCAAGAGAAAGAACAGCTACTAAAGCAACAAATAAACTTAAAATTTTTTTCATCTTTAATTTTCTCCTTTTTTCTTTTTTTTTGATGTCTATAATTAAGTTGTCTATTAATTATACACTATTTATTTTAATTATGCAAATGAATTACATAATTTAAACCTATTTAAGATTTTAAAAAAGACCACATGATTTATATACATGCGGTCTTAAAATTATTTTTGTCTTATTTAATTATTCAGAATAATCCATTGTTAATAATCTTTGATAACTCTTATATCTTCTTTGAGCTTCAGCTTTGTTTTTAGCAAGAAGTTGTTCTGCAGCAACTGGGTTGATGTTCTTTAATTGAGCGTAACGAGTTTCACTCATTAAGTATTCATCATATTTATCCCAATCTGGTTCTTTAGAGTCAACTTGAAGAGGATTTTTGTTTTCAAGAGCTAATCTTGGATCGTATCTTAATAATGTCCAGTAACCACATTCAACAGCAAGTTTAGCTTGTTCTTGTGATTTACCCATACCACGTCTTAAACCATGGTTGATACATGGAGAGTATGCAATAACGATTGATGGTCCATGATAGCTTTCAGCTTCTCTCATTGCTTTAAGAAGTTGAGCTTGGCTAGCACCATGAGAAACGTATGCAACATAAACATGTCCATAACTCATAGCGATTGCAGCTAAGTCTTTTTTCTTACCACATTTACCAGCAGCTGTGAATTTTGCAATTGAAGCTGTTGGAGATGATTTAGAAGATTGACCACCTGTATTTGAGTAAACTTCTGTATCAAGTACTAAGATATTAACGTCTTCGTTGTTAGCGATAACATGGTCTAAACCACCGTAACCGATGTCATAAGCCCATCCGTCACCACCAAGAATCCATTGTGAACGTTTAACTAAATGATCTTTTAATCCGTAGATTGCTTTAGCATGTGCACATTCTTTACCTTCAAGAAGAGGAACAAGTTCGTTAGCAACTTCTCTTGTTACTTTGTAATCTTCTCTGTTAGCAAGCCATAATTCGAATAATTCTTTAACTCTTCCTTCAGCACATTCTGCTAATGCTTCTTCCATATGAGTTGCGATTTGATCACGTAATGCTACGCTTGCTGCAACCATACCGAAACCGAATTCAGCATTGTCTTCGAATAATGAGTTAGCCCAAGCAGGTCCATGACCTTCTTTGTTAGCTGTGTAAGGAGTAGCAGGGAAGCTTCCACCATAGATTGATGAACATCCTGTAGCATTAGCTACTACCATATGATCACCAAATAATTGAGTGATTAATTTAACATATGGAGTTTCACCACATCCACCACAAGCACCTGAGAATTCAAATAATGGTTGTGCGAATTGGCTGTTTTTAGGGTTAGCCATTTTGTCTACTAAATTGTCTTTATATGAAACTTCATTGAAGAAATATTTAGCTTCAACAGGTTGACCAGCTTCGATAGCTTCAGCGATTGGAACCATCTTAAGAGCTTTTTCACCTTTTTTACCAGGACATGTATTAACACAAACTTCACATCCAGTACAGTCTAATGTTGAAATTTGTAATGAATATTGTAATCCTTCGAATTGTTTTCCAACTGGATTTAAATACATAGTTCCTTCTGGAGCATTTTTAACTTCTTCTTCATTTGCTAAGAATGGACGAATTACTGCATGTGGACAAACGAATGCACATTGGTTACATTGGATACAGTTTTCTGGATTCCACATTGGAACGAAGTTAGCGATACCACGTTTTTCATAAGCAGCAGCACCGTTAGGCATTGTACCATCTTCATAACCATTGAATGCAGATACTGGTAAATCATAACCTTTAACAGCATTAACTGGATCAGCAATTGTTTTAACGAAATGAGGACGATCTTCACAAACTACTTTTTCTTCAACTGGAAGTTTTTTCCAAGCTGATTTAACTTTAATTTCAGTTAATCCTTCAGCACCTTTGTCAATAGCGTTGTAGTTTAAATCAACGATAGCTTGACCTTTTTTACCATATGTTTTTGCAGCATATTTTTTCATTAAATCTTGTGCAGTTTCATAAGGCATGATTTGTTCATTTAATTTGAAGAATGCAGATTGTAAAATAGTATTAGTTCTTCCACCTAATCCGATTTGACGAGCTAAGTTAACAGCGTCAATGATATAGAATTTAGCATGTTTTTCAGCTAATTGTTTTTTGAATGCATTTGGAAGAGCAGCTTCAATTTCTTTTGCAGATTTAACTGTATTTAATAAGAATGTTCCACCATCTTTTAAGCATCCTAACATATCATATTTTTCAACATATGATTCTAAGCTACAGCTTACGAAGTCAGCATGATTTACTAAATATGGAGCTTGGATTGGTTTTGGACCAAAACGTAAGTGTGATCTTGTTACACCACCAGATTTTTTAGAGTCATATGCAAAGTAAGCTTGTGCATATAAGTCTGTGTTATCACCGATGATTTTAATAGTATTTTTATTAGCACCTACAGTACCATCACTACCTAAACCGAAGAATACAAGTTCAGATGTACCATCTAAAAGACCAACTTCTTTTCCTACTGGAATACTTAAGTTAGTAACGTCATCTTCGATACCAACTGTGAAGTTGTCGAATCCTTTTTTAGCAAGGTGTGTATATACTGCAATCATTTGTGCAGGTGTAGTATCTTTTGAAGATAAACCATAACGTCCACCAATGATAGTTGGAGCACCTTTAACACCATAGAATGCAGATTTAATATCTAAGTATAGAGGTTCACCAATTGATCCTGGTTCTTTAGTTCTATCTAGTACTGCAATACGTTTAACAGTTTGAGGTAATACTTTGAATAAGTATTCTTTAGCAAATGGACGGTATAAGTGAACATTTACATAACCAACTTTTTTACCTTTTGCATTTAAGTATTCAACTGTTTGTTTTAATGTATCACAAACTGAACCCATAGCAACAACTACGTCAGTAGCATCTGGTGCACCAAAGTAAACGAATGGAGCATATTCTCTACCAGTTACTTCACTAATTTTTGCCATGTAGTCTGCAACAACTGCAGGAACTTCATTATAGAATTTATTTTGAGCTTCACGAGTTTGGAAGTAAACATCATCATTTTGAGCAGAACCACGAGTTACTGGGTGTTCAAATGTTAATGCTCTTTCACGGAATTTTTTAACAGCTTCACGATCTAATAATTGATCGAAAACTTCATAATCCATAACTTCAACTTTTTGAATTTCATGAGATGTTCTGAAACCATCGAAGAAATGCATGAATGGAACACTAGTTTTGATTGCTGAAAGGTGAGCAACACCTGCTAAGTCCATAACTTCTTGTACACTTGATGTAGCAAGCATAGCAAAACCAGTTTGACGACAAGCCATAACGTCTTGGTGGTCACCAAAGATTGATAATGCTTGAGCAGCTAAACTTCTTGCTGAAACATGGATAACACCTGGTAATAATTCACCTGCGATTTTATACATGTTAGGAACTTTTAATAATAAACCTTGAGATGCAGTGAATGTTGTAGTTAACGCACCAGCTTGAAGTGATCCGTGAACTGAACCTGCAGCACCAGCTTCTGATTGCATTTCAACAATTTTTACAGGCATTCCGAAAAGGTTTTTCTTTCCTTTTGAAGCCCATTCTTCCGCATACTCAGCCATTGGAGATGATGGAGTAATTGGATAGATACCAGCTACTTCAGTAAACGCATACGCTGCATGAGCGGCTGCTTGGTTACCATCCATAGATTGGAAAACTTTTTTAGACATAAACAATAAATCCTCCTATATTTGTTTTTATTTTATCATACTTATTTATTATAACACAATTTTTTATTTTAGTAAACAAAATTGGTAATTTGCTTTAATATTTCATAAATTTTGCACAAACTGACACTGCAGATGTACTTAAAAATGCAATAGCGCAATACTTACAAATAATAGTTCCCTTAACACTCATTGCAAATAATTTTACAAAATCATTAATTGACGACATTGTAGATAGTTCTAACTCTGTGCTAAAAACTGAACCTAAATTCATCAACAATATACTTACTGCAACTCCAAATACACTCAAAATCAAAACTTTATTTCTCTTTTTCTCTAACACACCTTTAATAGATCTAATTACAAGAAGTAATGCACAAGCAAATTCTAAAGCGATTAATATCACCATAAAAATCATAAGAAACGGATTATACCAATATTCAAAGAAAACTTTAAAATCAACCTTACCTTCTGCTTTTAATGCTTTGTATAAATTAATATCATATTCACATTGATTCTTAATACTTTTAGCAAGGTCTGTATATTTAATACCATCTTCTTTTATTTTGTAGATATCAAACATAATAGCTTCATTATCATTACCAGATTCAATTGGATTACCATCTTCATCATAAACTACGTCATTACTTTTTGTATACATTTGTAAATATGTACAAATATTATAAATGATTTCATTTATCACAGCATCTTTTTTTTCTTCATATGTTTTTGTTTCATCTGTATCTTCTGAAATAATTAGTTCGATTTCTTCTTTATGATGTTCATAAATTGCATCACGGTCAAACTCTAAAATTGGAAAAAATAACAAAGATAGACAAAGTCCTATCCCAATAATTAAAGTTATGCCAAAAAGTGCTTTTTTCATAAAATCAATCTCCTTTATAAAACACACACTTATTATACTAAATTTAATTTAAATTATCAAATATTTGCTATTAATTAAGAAATTAATTAGAAAATATGATATAATATATCTAACTTAGAGGTAAAAATATGAAATCATTACTAATCGGAATAAACGCAAAATATATACATCCATGTCTTGCAATATACCAACTAAAGAAAAATACAACATATGAATGTGATATATTAGAATTCACAATTAAAGAATCAAATAGTTGTATAATTGATAAGATTGAATCACATATTAATAATACAAAAATTGACTTAATTGGCTTTAGTTGTTATCTTTGGAATATAGAAAAAATACTTGATATCAGTTTTTATATTAAACAAAAATTTCCTAATATTAAGATATTATTAGGAGGGCCTGAAGTAGGTTTTGATGAAGAATTTTATTTAACATCATACCATCAAATAGACTATATAATAACAAGTGATGGAGAAAATGCACACCATGAATTACTACAATATTTAGATGGTTTAATTGATATAAAAGATGTTTCAAACCTAAGATATTTAGATAACGGAACATATATAGAAAATAAAATTATACTACCTGATTTATCAAAAATTAAGCTTGCAACACTAGATGTAAACGACCTAAAAAATAGAGTTGTTTACCTAGAATCAGGAAGAGGATGTCCTTATAAATGTAGTTATTGTACAGCATCATTAGACAATAAAGTACGTTTTTTCCCACTTGATGATGTCATAAATATCGTTAAAATTCTAATGGAAAAAGAAGTAAAAACTGTTAAATTTTTAGATAGAACGTTCAATGCAAATATGAAATATATGATTGATATTTTAGATTTTATTGATAAGAATAATAAGTGTACAACATTTCAATTTGAAATTGTTGTTGAAAAGTTTAACCAACTAGCAATAGATAAAGTAGCTAGTTTAAAATCAAAATTTCTTCGTTTTGAAATAGGTATTCAATCAACAAATGACATCGTAAACGAATCAGTTTGTAGACGTCAAAATATGCAATTATTAGAAAAGAATTTAAAACTTTTACAAGATACAAATATGGTTGATTTACATGTAGATTTAATTGCAGGACTTCCATATGAAACAAAAGAATTATTCATTAAATCTTTTAATAGAGTATTTTCTTATAAAGCCAAAGAACTACAACTTGGATTCTTAAAATTCTTACGTGGAACAAAAATGATGGATTATATTAAAGAACATGAATACATTTATGATCCAAAACCTCCATATGAAATTATTCAAAATAAATATATGTCTACTAATGATTTAAATGAAATACATATGGTTGAAGAAATGTTAGAAACATATTATAATTCATCAAAATTCAAAAAGACATTTGATTACTTAATAGATAATAATATTGTTGATA
>JAZKYN010000055.1:0-2998 GCA_045612145.1 Bacilli bacterium | reverse complement strand
TATATTTTTATATATAATTTAATACTATTCCACATATACTTGAAAAAGTGATTAATGTAAATAGAATCATTATATTTTCTTTTAAGTTTTTATTTTGTTTAAATAAAACTAATAATCCGAGACCTGAACCTGTTAATAAACCAGATATACAACTTCCAAATGGTAGTATATTTTCTAAATACAATTCAGTTATCACAATACTTGATGCACAATTTGGAATCAATCCTATAAAACTTGAAATAATTGGACTTAATATTTTATTATCGTTTGCTAATTTAGAAAGCAATTCGGTATCGATAAATAAATTTAAAACTATATTTATTAAAAATATGAATGATGCTATTTTCACTGTATGAATAATGCTAGATTTTACAATTCCTTCTTTGCAACGACATTCTTCTTCATCGCATATTTCACTTATATTATTGCTTAGTTTTGTTTTGTGTGTAATGTCTACTAAAATACCAAAGAACAACCCTAAAATAAATTTTGTAAACAATAATTTTATGATTATATTTATATCCGTTTTATTAGCTACTAATATTGGTAACATTTCATCTGATGTCGATAAAAATATAGCAAGTAAAGTCCCTAATGTTATTACTTTTGCGGAATATAATGTAGCAGATACTACTGAAAATCCACATTGTGGAATTAATCCAAGTACAGATCCTGTCAATGGGCCATATTTATTGATTTTTTTTATTTTTTTAGGACTTTTTATTTTATGCTCTATATATTCCATTATTATGAACGAAATAAGCAAGAAAGGAATTAATTTTAATGTATCTATTAATGAATGTATTAATGTATGCATAACTCCCCACTCCTTTTCTTTTTTAATTTTTACTTCGCATTGTATTATACTATATCTTTTTTTTATTGTAAAGAAAAAGAGAGTGTAAATTCTCTCTCTAATTATTAAATATATTTTTTTCTTAATAGTAATACTATTGCTACATATACTAATAGTCCTAGATAATTCATATTATTATTTTCTACTCCAGTTTGTGGTGGTAGTGGAATCAAACTATATATATATGTAACTTCTGTATCATTTTCACTATAGAATCCAGTAGTTTCTCCGATTACTTCTTTTAAATAGTATTTTTCAAAAATTTCTGCTTTAGTAATATATTCAGTTCCTACTAGAGCTGTTGTAATAGTTGATGGAGCAAGTATTATTCCATCTTCTGTAATATATTTTACAATAAGTGCACTTTCTTTTATTTCAGTAGTCCATTCATCTGCATCTACTCTTTCCTCATCTCCATATACTACAACTGCTTCTACTCTATTTGTAACTTGTTTTGAATCAATATTTTTATAGTATAATACTATATTTTCTTCAATACTGATTTTGCTATCTTCTTTTGTTTTGATATTTTTTAGATATTCGCATACTAATTTACCATCAATATATTTACATGCATTTCCAAGGTTTGATTTTTCTTCATCTATTTCATATGGTAAATAGTCTGTTAGAGTTATTTTTAATTCTCCTACATAATCAAATATTTCTAAATTATATGTAATCTTATATTCAAATGCGGCGTTTATATTATTGATTTTTTCTGGTCCTTGTTTTTCTAACATTTCTTCTGATGTTCCAACATTTTTAGAATATATATAATTAACATAAATTATTTCATTTGCAATATATTTACCAATTTTATTTTCCGGTATTTCTATTAATGTATAACCTAAGAATTCTAACGCTTCAGTTTCATAGTTATTTCCAGCTAAATCTTCTTTAGTTATATTTTCATTTAGTGTTTCACCTTGTTCATTTTTATATGTTGCAATAACTTGTCCTTTAAATACTTCAGTTTCTGTTTCATCCTTATCTGTTTCTTCATTATTTCCATATTTTAATGTTGATTCAACTTGGTTTGTTACTTTTTCTGAATTTATATTTTTGAATACTAGAGATAAATTGAATTCTGCTGTTATATCTTGATTAGATTCATCAATATTATATTCTTTTGTACATGTTATTGTTTCATTTGAATATGTACATCCTTCATATGTAGATAATTCTTCATCGATTTCATATGGCAATGTATCTTTTAGTGTTAATGTGGCAGTTCCAACATAATCTTTAATTTTTCCAGAATATGTTAATGTATAATTAAATACTCCATTTACACTTGTTATGTTTGTTGGACCATTTTTAACAACTTCGTTATTTTCAACTGTTCCTTCGTTTTTACTATATACGTAAGTTACTTTAATTTCTTCAGTTTGATATTTTCCTGTTCCATTACCTTGAACTTCTTTTAATGTATATCCGTAGATTGTTTTTTCTTCAGTTTCGTATGCTGTATCAACTAAACCTGTTGTTGTTACTGAATCTGATAATTCGTTGTTATTTTCGTCTACGTATGTTGCTGTTACTTTTCCAGATAAGATTGTATCTGTAACTTCACTTTCGTCTTTAATATTAGATTCACCGAATGTTAATGTTGATTCAACTTTATTTAATATATCTAAATTTGTTGTTCCTGTTAAGTTTTTATATGTTACTTCAACATTGAATAATGCATCAACTTTTTGATTATTTTCATTTAATTCGACTGTCTTTGTACATGTCAATATTCTTGTTGTTTCATCAAATGAACATCCTTCATCATATTTAATTGAAGATATTTCATATGGTAGTTTATCAGTTAATGTTAATGTTGCTGAACCAATATAATCTTTAACTGTTCCTTTATATGTTAATGTGTATTTGAAGGTTGAATTTGTTCCGATAATTGTGTTTGTTTGAGATTTAACAACTTCGTTATTTTCAACATTACCTTCATTTTTGCTATATACGTAAGTTACTATAATTTCTTCTTCAGCATATTTTCCTGTTTCATTTCCTTGAACTTCTTTTAATGTATATCCATAGATTGTTTTTTCTTCAGTTTCATAAGCTGTGTCTATTAGTCCTGTTGTTGTTATTGAATCTGATAATTCGTTATTTTCTTCATCTACGTATGTTGCTGTTACT
>JAZKYN010000054.1:0-12570 GCA_045612145.1 Bacilli bacterium | reverse complement strand
CATAGTATTTACTTATTTTTTTTGCTAAAACAATAAAAAAAATGGAAAATAATTTTTCCATTTTTTTACTTTTTTTTACATAACTAATAAACTAATTATTAATCCAACAAGAAAAAATAAACCACCTATAGACAATGTAGGCCATAAGATCATCTTTTCTTCTGCACTTTTCATTTCTATATAATCATGATATTTCAAATTTACGAATTTAGGATTTTTACGAAAAATGTCACTTAATCTTTTGAAACTCCAGCCGAATATATAAAATACACCTTCACTTGACGCAAATTTTAGTCCTGTAAAAAGCAACATTATTATTCCGGTAACTGAAAACGAATCAGCTACATAATGATCTATTCCAAGTCTTGAAAAGAAAAGTGTTAAAAATAATAAAACCGCAATAACAGAATTTGTAATTAAAGAAACAACAACTCTTCTTTTAGTAAGGTTATTTTGCATATTCATTTTCCATATTAATTATAGTTTTATTCATTATAGCTGTATAAACACTAATTCCTGCAGATACTAACATAAATCCAACAGAAACCCCAGCAATAACTGACATATTTACATCAACATGTGATGGATACATTGTATCGTTAATTGATGTAATATTTAATTGTGGATAACTTGTTCTAATTGTTTCAATAGCTTGTTTACAAATTTCTTCGATTTCTTTTGCATAAGAATTAAAGAACCATATTGTTGTAATAGCAACTGTTATTAATAATGCAGCACCAATTATATCAAAGATAAATCTTTGTTTTACTGTTTTACCAAATTTAATAAATACAAATAAATATGCTAAAATTTGCATTATATATAATATAAGAAAACGAACATCTTTTTCAACAGGAATAAAACTTTGATTTTCTTCACTAACAGGAATTCCAAATGCCATATTTGCAAATGTTATTTTCTTTGTATTAGCATCTTCATCATAGTCATAATTTTCATCATATTCATCAAATACAAAGATACTTACTTCTGTTTGTCCTTGTTCATCTGTTGTTCTTTGGTATACATTTAATTCACACACAAATACTGCACTAAAAACAAGTAATGCTGTAATAATACAAAAAATTATTACAGGAATTCT
This sequence comes from Bacilli bacterium, assembly GCA_045612145.1. Taxonomy (GTDB): domain Bacteria; phylum Bacillota_I; class Bacilli_A; order ML615J-28; family CAG-313; genus CAG-313. Next base: position 11,471 of record JAZKYN010000054.1, on the reverse strand, counting down.
TAATAATTTTATTTTTGCTTTTATTTTATTTATAACATATTTGTTTTTCATATTTTCTTTCATTTTAATCACCTGTGTTAAATTATATCATTAATTTATTATCTTGTCAAATTTAATATTTTATGTAAACTTTTGACTATATGTTTATTTTATGATATACTCTAAACAGATATTTAAAATAGATGATGTAAAAATAGTAACAAATCATATTTTTTATAGTGAGTAGTAGACAGTGGAAATACTACAAAAATATCTTGCGAATGGGTTTACTGATATGAAAAGAAGAAATGCTTTTCCGTATACTTGCGTTAAAAGTCAGAGGATATATTATTATATCAAATAAAGGTGGTACCACGAATGCTTCGTCCTTTTACGGATCGAGGCTTTTTTATTTTTAGGAGGCTTATTATGAAAACAATTTTATCTGGTGTTCAACCATCAGGCAAACTTACACTAGGAAATTATCTTGGAGCAATTAAGAACTTTGTCACACTTCAAAATGAAGCTGAATATGACAATTTCTTTGTTTTTATTGCAGATTTACATGCAATAACTGTTCCAAAAAATCCTGCAGAGTTAAGACAAAGTATCAGACAACTTGCAGCATTATATCTTGCATGCGGTTTAGATCCTGAAAGAGTTAGTTTATTTATTCAATCAGAAGTTAAAGAACACGCGGAAATAGGATATTTATTACAAACAATTACTTATATTGGCGAATTAGAAAGAATGACTCAATATAAAGATAAAAAAGTTAAACAAGTTGAAGGTGTATCAAGTGCACTTCTTACTTATCCAGTTTTAATGGCTGGCGATATATTATTATATAATTCAACAGGGGTTCCAGTAGGACAGGATCAAAAACAACATCTTGAATTAACAAGAACACTTGCAGAAAGATTTAATAATAAATATAGTGATACTTTCAATGTTCCAGAACCAATTTTCGTTAAAACAGGTGCAAAAATAATGTCACTTCAAGTTCCAACTAAGAAAATGTCAAAATCAGATCCACTTGAAAAAGCAAGTATTTTCTTAGATGATCCAGAAAATATCATTAGAAAGAAAATTGCATCTGCAGTTACTGATAGTGATGGATTAATTAAGTTTGATCCTGTTAACAAACCTGGTGTTTCCAATTTACTTACAATTATGTCTTGTTGCACAAATAAATCAATAAATGATTTAGAAGTTGAATTTGAAGGAAAAGGTTATGGAGATTTTAAAAAAGCAGTTGCTGATAGTGTTGTAGAATTGTTAAAACCAATTCAAGAAAAATATTATACATATTTAAATGATAAAAACTTAATCGACAATGTACTAGACCAAGGATGCGAAAAAGCAACATACTTTGCTAGAAAAACAATAGCAAAAGTAAAAAGAAAAATGGGATTAGGCAGAAACAAATAAAAAGATATCTGTTCGTTTGAACAGATATCTTTTTTTTAGTCTACTACTTTTCCTGGATTTAAAATATTATTAGGGTCAAATACTTTTTTAATACCTTGCATTAATTTAACTTGAGATTCACCTAAAACTTCTTTCATGTATTGTTTTTTAGCATAACCAATTCCATGTTCTCCAGAAACTAATCCACCAACTTCTTTTGATTTTTTGTACATTTCATCAAAGATTTGGTTAAGTTTAGCTTCAAACTCTTCATCAGAATATTGATCTTTACAAATATAGATATGTAAATTTCCATCACCTGCATGACCAAATGAAGGTATTCTAATATTATATTTTTCAGCAAGTTCATATGTAAATTTAATATAATTTGCAATTTCACTTCTTGGAACAACTACGTCACATTCATCCATTTGTGTAGTAGAAGCTTTGATTGCTTCTAAGAATGCACCACGTGCTTTCCATACTGATTCTTTTCTTTCTTCAGTATCAACGATAAATACATCTGTTGCGCCAAGATCATTTAAGCATACATCAGCAGCAAGTTTATAGTTATAATTTAATTCTTCTTTTGTTTTTCCTTCGAATGTTAAAAGAATATATGAATCACTCTTTGTATCAGGGAATTTCTTTCCTAAGAATTCTTCCGCAAATAAAATTGTATTTCTTTCGAAGAATTCGATTGCTGTTGGAGCGACTTTTGCTTTAATGATTTCAGGAACAGCATCAAGACCTTCTTGTTCAGTTTTAAATGGAACAAGTAAACTAATACTTTCTACTGGTTTTGGATCAAGTTTAAGAATTGCTTTTGTAATGATACCAAGTGTACCTTCACTACCAATCATTAAATGTTTAAGCGGATATCCAGTTGAATCTTTAACAACTTTTCTTCCAAACCATTCAACATCACCATTAGGAAGAACAACTTCAAGTGCTCTAACCCAGTCACGAGTAACACCGTATTTAACAGCTCTCATACCACCAGCGTTTGTTGCAATGTTACCACCAATTGTAGCACTTTTTTCACCTGGGTCAGGTGCATAGAAATAACCAAGAGGTTCTACATAATCATAGATTTCCATTAATAAAACACCTGGTTCTACAGTTAATGTTAAATTAGATTCATCAAGTTCTAAAATGTTGTTCATTTTACATGTATTAATAATAATTCCACCAAATAGAGGAACACATGCGCCAACAAGACCAGTTCCACTTCCTCTAACAACTACTGGAATTAAATTATCATTTGCATATTTCATGATTTTTGATACTTGTTCAGTTGTAGTTACATATAGCATTACATCTGGAGTACCAGTTACAGTTCCAAGTTCATCTTTATGGAAGTCTTCAGAGATTTCTTCTCCAGCAACAAAGTCTTCACTTGGTACTAAAGTTTTTAAATATTCTAAATCTTTACTTGTAACTTTATTATAACTCATAAATTCCTCCTATAATAATCCTTTTCCATTTTTTACATTTTCAATTAATTGAGGAAGTACTTTAAATACGTCTCCAACGATACCATAGTGTGATACATCAAAAATTGATGCATTAGGATTATCATTAACTGAAATAATTAATTCACTACCAGTCATACCAGCAGTATATTGAACAGCACCACTAATACCTAAGTTGATAATTAGTTTAGGGGCAACAGTTCTACCACTTAAACCAATTTGGAATTTAGCATCTTTAAATCCTACTTCAACAAGTGGTCTTGTTACAGCAACTACACCGCCTAGTAAATTTGCAAGTTCTTCAGCAAGTGCTAATTCTTCAAGTGTTTTGAATGCTCTACCACATGCAACAATAACATCTGCTTCACTGATATCTGTTACTTTTTCTTTTTCTTTAATTTCAACAATTTGGATATTTGAACTCATATCAATATCTTTTGTTTCCATATAAACTGTTTCACCAAATGGTGCAACTTTTTCAGGCATTTTAAAGATTTTATATCTAACTGTTGCCATTTGTGGACGATGATTTGGACAAACGATTTGTGCCATAACATTTCCACCGAATGCAGGTCTTACTTGAATTAAATCTGTATTTTCTTTCATACCTAAAATTGTACAGTCAGCTGTTAAACCAGTTCTGAAGTGTGCAGCAATTCTTGGCGCGAAACTTCTTCCAAGAGATGTACCACCATAAAGTACTACTGTTGGTTTAATTGTTTCAATGAAGTTTTCAACACATCTTGCATAACGTTCCATGTTGAATTCTTTTAATTCTTCATTTTCATATACGAATACTTTATCAACACCATATTCTAAAATTTCATTGATATATTTATCATTGTTTTCTTTTGAACCAATTAAGATTGCGTATACTGGATGATTAATTACACTTGCAAGTTCTTTTGCTTTTCCAATTAATTCAAATGATACTGGATGAATCCCATCAATATCAACTTCCATGAATACACTTACACCAACCCATTTACTTTTATCAATTTTTGGAGTAGTATCAGCTTCTTCAACAAATGTAACAACACCTTCAGGACCTTTTCTTACACATAGACCACAGTTTTTACATCCTGCTGTAAAGTTTAATTTACCATCTGTATATTCAAGTCCACCAAATGGACATACTTTCATTACTGCTTCTGCAGTTTGATTATTTACTTTTGATTGATTAATTACTAATTTCTTTGCCATATGCTTCACCTTAAATATACTTTTTATTTTTTAGGATTTCAGTAAGTTTATCTACTTGCTCAGAAAGTGATCCAGTTAATACAACTTTATCTGTATTTCTTTCAGGTGGGAACATTCTTTCTACTTGGGTAGGAGAACCTTTTAATCCATAGTGAGTTTCATCTTGGTCAATTACATCATTAAATGTAATCATTGGAATAACAACATCTTTAAATTCTTTTCCTCTTTTATAAGATGGAAGTCTTGGAGTAACATGTCCTTTATCAATTGTTAATAAACAAGGTAGAGCTACTTCAAATGTTTCAATAGTTTTGTCCATTGATGCTCTAACTACAACTGATTTTTCTTTTACTTCTAAAACTTTTTCAACATAAGCAACATGTGGAATACCTAAGTATTCTGCCATTTCAGCTCCTACTTGTGCAGTGTCTCCATCTGTTGTTTGTTTACCACAAATAATTAAATCGAAATCACCAAGTTTTCTAACACCTTGGCTAATTGTGTATGCTGTTGCAACAACGTCAGCTCCACCGAATTTTCTATCACTAATTAATAATGACTCATCACAACCCATCCAAATAGCTTCTTCTAATACAGCTTTTGCAGGAGGAGGTCCCATTGTGATAGTTTTAACTACTGCTCCGTTTTGTTCTTTAATTCTAAGTGCGGTTTCAATTCCATATAAATCATATGGATTCATTTTTGTGTTATTACCATCTCTTATTAAAACCCCAGTAACTGGATCGATTTTAACATCTGAAGATGCAGGTACTTGTTTAATACATACAACTATATTCATAAAATTTTTCTCCTTATTTATTTAAAAATTCTCTTACTAATTCATTAAGTTTTTCACGATATTCTACTTTTGTAAAACAGTGTTCAGCGCCTTCAATCATATGGTATCTACTATCTGGATATAAATCATGATATCTTTTACTATATTCTGGGAATACTGCTTGGTCACTTGAACCTTGAACAATTAATACAGGTTTATCAAAAGTTTCAATATCTTTATACATATCATATCCTTCAAAAGTATCATCAACTTTTCTATTCATTTTAAATCCACCTAAGTCGATGTTTCCGTCCTTATCCATTGTGCGAACTTCAAAACGTTTTCTAATACTTTGAGGCATCATTCCTGCAGGCGCAAGTAAAACTAAATTTTCAATATAATCTTTCATTTCAAGAGATATTCTTGATGCAACAGCACCACCCATTGAGAATCCTAAAAGATTAATTTTTTTGTTTCCATTTAGTTCATATGCTTCTTTAATAATATTTCTAGCATCTTCAATTTCAGTAAAGAAAGTAAAATCACTGAAATCGCCATCACTAATACCGCTTCCCATAAAGTCATATCTAAGTGTCGCAATATTAATGTCAGTTAATGTTTTTGTTAATTGTTTAAATAAGAATCCATTTTCATTCATATGACCAGTAAATCCATGCAATAAAACTGTTATTGTTTTAAATCCATTATCTGGTGTTGAAAATAATCCTCTTAGCATATAGCCATTTGAATTTAATTCTCTATACTCAATTTTCATTAATTCCCCTCCTTCAAATTTTCAATTATTTTATTAATATTACCCCTATTTTTATCTAATAAATCATTTATTAAATCAACATCTTCAATGTTTGTTAAATATGAAACAATAACTGCTTTTATTGTTTTATATTTTTCAAGTTTTTGGAGAGCTTCTTCTGTTGTATAAGTTGTTACTTCTGTAATAATTGAAGCAGCTCTGGACATAAGTTTCTCATTTGTTGGAACCATGTGTACAAGTAAATTTTGATATACTTTTCCGAGTTTAATCATTGATGCTGTTGTAAGCATATTGCAGATAAGTTTTTGTGCAGTTCCCGATTTCATTCTAGTTGATCCAGTTAGAGGTTCTGCACCAGTAATTGCTTCAATTGGATAATCAACGCTGTTTGCAAGAACTGATCCAGCAGCTGTTGTTATACAACCAGTTAAGCATCCAATACTTTTAGCATATTCAACACCACTTAAAACATAAGGGGTTCTACCACTTGCCGCAATACCAACAACGATATCTTCTTTAACTAAGTTGATATTTTTTAAATCTTCGATTGCAAATTCTCTATTATCTTCTGCACCTTCAACAGCATTTACTAATGCATTTTTTCCTCCTGCAATAAGTCCTATCACCATATTACTACTTACACCATAAGTAGGAGGACATTCAGATGCATCAAGAACTCCGAGTCTACCAGATGTTCCAGCACCCATATAAATCAATCTTCCACCATTATTAAAAGAATCAACAATTACGTCAGTTAATTGTGCAATTTGCGATAATGCTTTTTCAACAGCAACAGGTACTGTTTTATCTTCATTGTTTATTTTTCTTAGAATTTCAATTGTTGAAACACTATCAATATCCATTGTATTAGGGTTTCTTCTTTCTGTCGAAATTCCTTTTAAATTTACATTCATATAAATACCTCGCAAATTCAATATATTAGTCTTCGTATGGTGGATTTGTTATATTTCCAAGAACAACTTGTCGTGAAGCATTAGTAACAACAGGAACATTAGACGGTTTATTTAATAGTGTCATATGTCCTAATATTGCAAATCCAAACGCTTCAAACGCATCAGTTCTATTTTCAACAATTACTTTTTCATGATATTTATCTTTTAATATATTCATCATATATTCATTATGTGATCCACCACCAGATACAATCACTTGATCTATATCACCTAAGAAATTATCATATGCATATATTATACTATAGGCAGTAAAAGCTGTAAGTGTTGAAATTACATCTTCTTTTTTACCACCTCTAGATAACACTTTATTTATTACATTATTTACAAATTCTGTATTATATTTTTCACGACCAGTACTTTTCGGATATGGTCTTTTTATATACTCATCATTTAAAAGTTCTTCAAGAACTTCTTTATTAATAGTACCACATTTAGCAATATTGCCTGATTCATCAAATGGTTTATTGAACAGAATAAGTGTTGCTTCATCTATCATCATATTACCTGGTCCTGTATCAAAGGCAACAATTTCATTAATTGATGAACCTTTTTTCATGTAACAAACATTACCAATTCCACCAATATTTTGCATTGCTATACTTTTTTCATCATTACTATATAATAAATAATCTACAAAAGGAATAAGAGGAGCACCACATCCACCTGCAGCCATATCCATCATCCTAAAATTACTTATTACTTTTTTATTAAATTCATATGCAAGTACACTTGGATCACCTATTTGTAATGTTGATGATACATATCCACCCATGTTATCAGGATTATGCCAAATTGTTTGTCCATGCATAGCAATAAATTCAATGTCTTTAATTTCTATATTATATAAGGAAAGACATTTTTTTATTGCCTCTACATATTCATAAGAAATCTCAACATTTAAACTGCAGATTTTTTGAACATTTGATGTTTCTAAATTTGATACTTCTTTTATTTTATTTACAATTTCTTCTTTATAAGGAAAACTAGCAAATGCTTTAATTGTGTATTCATATTTATCATTTTTTTTAATATCAACTATACAAACATCAATACCATCAAGCGATGTTCCACTCATAATTCCTATTGCTAACATATTTCACCTTTTTTAGCTAATCGATATACACCGATTAGTTGTTCATTATGTTCATTATTATAATTTAAATATATTTTTTTACTTTCTAAATATTCTTTAAATCCTCTAACAATGTCTTCACCATCATGTTCAATAAAACCACCTGTTAGGCCAATTGTAACATTATTAGGTAGATTTAAAAGATTCTTTAAGTTTTCTGCTTGTTTAGCAAGAAGTACGCCTTGCTCATATAAAAATTCTTTTGCAAGAACATTATTGTTTTTAGCTTCTTCTTTAAAGAATAAACTTAGTTTTGCAATTTCATCTTTAGTGTTGTTATAGAATAAATGATTAAATTGTCTAACATTTGTATAATTATATTTATTTAAGAATTTTTGTTCTAATTCATTAAATTCTATTTGTGATTCATATTTATTAATAATATTTACACAAAAATCATGTACAGATGAATATGCACTACCAAGTTCTCTTATAATATGTCCCCAACCACCTGTCATTGCTGTTTGAGGCCCATTTTTGCCGAATATTGCAATTCCAGTACCAGATATAACAATTATACCTTGTTCTTCATCTTCTTTTAAGACAGAATATAAGGCAGTAAGAGTGTCGCTAACTATAACACAAGGTGCATTATATTTTTTTTCAAAATAGTTTTTTTCTATTAATGTACTTTTTTTAGCACTTAATCCAGAAACACCCATTACAACTTTTAAAATATTATTTTTAGTTTTTAAATTATTTAATGCATCCTCAATTGCTTCATCTATATGGATATACCATTTATCAAAAGATACAGCAGGTGAACCTGATAATGATTTACCTCTTGAAAGGACATTTCCTAATTCATCAAATATTGCTGCCTTAGAAGTTGTTCCTCCGGCATCAACACATATATATACATTATTCATATTTATTTACAAAAGTAAATCTTTTACCATCTTTAATTTTATTAATAATGAAATCAGTTGTATTCAAATGGCCAATTACATTTACTCTTTCATCTTTCTCTAAATCTTTTAATACAATATTAATTTCACCTTTATATCTTAAGAAACCATTGTTATCAATTGTTAAATCGTGTTTTTTTCTTTCTACTGTATTAAATGGTTCAATTAATTCAGTTGATCTTGAATTAGATAATCTTAATAATTCATCATTTAAATCAGGTCTTATAACATAACTTTTAGATAAAGAAACAATATCTTCTTTATTAAATAAGTCTACATCTAAGACTACATCATCTTTTTGATGTTTACATAGTAATTCTAATTCTTCACTAGATGCATAAGCATCACCAAACATGATTTCATCAACTTCAGATACTTTTAATTCTTCAATAGCAACGGATAAATCCATCTTTCTATGAGATTCTACAGTTGGTAATCCTTCATACATTGGTGGTCTAAATCCAATATGTGATGGTAAAAATGCACCTACTGTCATTCCTAAACTATGGAAAAATTTTGTCATATCATCAACAAATTCAATAGTATGTCCTGTGTGTAATTTCGGATAATAGTTAAAACTTACACGAATGTTTTTTGCATTTAGTCCTTTTTCTATTAATGAAAGAATTCTTTCTTTTTTATAAACAGATGCGTTTAATTCAATCATATAAGGAGCTTTGTTAGATAATTCAATTATATCATTTTCACTAAATCCGTAATCAAGTCTTAAGGCATATAAGTTATCAGGAAGTCTCAATTTTTCAAAAGTAGGTTTAGATATATCAAGAGATAATTTCATATCTAGTTTTTGAACTTCATCAATTAAATTTTGCAAATCTTCAAATGATGTAGACGCTTCATTAATATGAGCAGATGAGAAAACTATTTCATACCCAAGACTTTTTGCAAGTCTTAAGTATTCAATATTTTTTTCTAAACTATATTCTTTTAATCCTGTAAAAACAGATATACCTTTTTTATACATATATTTCACCTATTAATATATATAATATTTTTTACTAATTTCTTTAAACTCTTCAGTTTCTTTTTCTAATTTTGCAATTTGATCAGCTAGTGGAATTGAATTATCAATTACACAATCATCTCCAGCTTCATATTGGAATAAACCTGGTTTACCTTCTACATAAGGTTTATTAATTTCAAAGTGTTCACTATATTTTGTACGAATGTGGTAAAGCATTGTCCAACTTGTTTTTAATGCTTCAAATTCTTTTCTATCAGTTATATGAACATATACACCACCGCATAATGTTCCTGCATATTTTGAGAATGTTGGAGTAAACCATTGTGGTCTAAAGTATACGCCTTTTAATCCATAACTATTTAATTCTTCAGCAAGTCTTTCGGCTTTTAACCAAGGAGCACCAACAAGTTCGAATGGAGTAGTAGTTCCACGTCCTTCTGCAACGTTAGTACCTTCAAAAATACATGTAGCGTTATAAGCATATGCTGTTGCAACAGTTGGAAGATTTGGTGTAGGTATAACCCAAGGAAGTTTAGTATCTTCAAAATCCATCCATCTTTCATAATTTTGCATAGGAATTACAGTAAGTTTGCATCCAATACCATATTCTTCATTAAATAATTTAGCTAGTTCACCCATTGTCATACCATGACGTTGTGCAATCGGATAATATCCTACAAATGAACGATATTTTTCAATATTAAGTTTATTACCTTCAACTTTTTCACAGTTAACAGGATTTGGTCTATCAAAAACAACAAATTCTTTATCGTATTCAGCACAAGCCATCATGCAATATGCCATTGTATAAATAAACGTGTAATATCTAGAACCACAATCTTGAATATCAATTGACATAATGTCTAATTTTTCCATTACTTCTTTCGAAGGTTTTTTACTTTTGCCATATAAGCTATATACAGTAATACCAGTTTCTTCATCAACATAAGTATCTAAATGTACTCCAGCTTGAAGACTAGCTCTTACACCATGTTCTGGTGAGAATAATCCAACAAGATTTGTTTTTTCTCTTAATATATCAATTGAAGTTTTGAAGTTTCCAGCAATACCAGTTGGATTAGTAATTAAACCAATTCTTTTTCCTTCAAAAACATGTTTAAATTCATCAATTCTTTCAATTCCTAAAATAGTTCTATTTTTCATTTCTTAACTCCTCATCTATTTGATCACTTATTTTTTTGAAATCAATTTTTGCAAATCGATAATATATTGGTGTTGTAAATTTAATCACTAAATACATTGGTAAACTAATACCAAAAATCATCCATACAGCAAGTAGTCCAGGTTGAATTAAACATAAGAATAAAACACCTAAAATAACTGCCACTGAAAACAACATTAATAATGTTGTTATAAAATATCTTACTGATAAGAATAAAGACATTTTAAATATTTGATAGTTATCTAATTTTTCAAATGTTATTGTTAATAACGGAATATGGACAACAATAAATGTAAAGATAACTAAGCATACTATTAATACGATTATTGCTATTTGTGCAATTAACTCCATTGTTTGATTATTATTAAACTCTTGAAAACTCCAAAACAAATAACCATATATTCCTGCACCAAATGCTAGCAATAAACAAAGTCCCATTTTTAAAGATCTTTTAAAGTATTTTTTAAAATTAATAAATAATGCTTTGAAAATACTTGTTTGATGTAAGTCATTCTTTATAGTTGCGGTTGCAGCAACTATAATTGGAAACATTGTTATTAATGGTAGTGATACTATAATTATTGTTATATTTATAACTAGCAATTTATATAATAAATCAAAAAATTTATATAATTTAGACGTGTATCTTTTTTCAAAATTTTTATTATC
>JAZKYN010000053.1:0-1617 GCA_045612145.1 Bacilli bacterium | reverse complement strand
TATTGCAGACCTTCGTTTTTGTTCAAGTGTAAGATGTGTGAACGGAGAATACAACGCAGTTGCCTGCGCTCCAAACGTCTGATTCGCACTTGCGGTTGCTACCTCTGTATAAGTAATATCTGAATTTAGTTGAATATTTTTAAAATCATAAAAACACAATATATAGTAAAGCCCATCTATTCAATATAGATGGGCTTTTATTTTTTATACAAAACTTATATTAAAATTATATTTCATTTGTTCTTTATTAGTTTTTGCATATATCATAGTTGTATCTAAACTACTATGACCTAATATGTTACCAACTTGTTCTATTGGCATACCATGTTGTACTAATATTGTTGCACAAGTATGTCTAAGTAAATGGCAAAATATAGGTCTGTCTAAACATCTTTTTCCGATATTTTTTATAACTGCTTCTATTCCCGTTTTGCCCATTGGATTATATGGCTTTTTAGATGATACAAATAAAGCAGAGTTATTGTCTTTTCTACTTTTTAAGTATTCTATTAATGTATATTTTGCATTTGCGTTTAAAAATACAGTTCTTTCTTTATTCCCTTTCCCAATTATTTTTACTTCACATTGTTCAAAATTAATATCTTGTATATTACAGTTAACAACTTCTGACACTCTACATCCTGTGGATAAGAAAAATTCAAACATTGCTTTTTCTTTTATATTTTTACAAGCATTTCTCATTTTTATTACTTCTAAATTATTTAAGTATTTTCTTTCTCGTATAGGGATTTTAATACGTTCTATGGTTGCCATTGGATTAACTCTTATTTTGCCCGTACTATGCAAATAATTAAAGAATCCATTTAAAATAATTCTTACATTATTTTTTCTTCTTTTTCCACAATTTCTTTGTTTTTCAAAATGTTCTAAAAATAACAAAACATCTGAATCTGTTATTTCTTCCATTGGTTTATGTATCATATATGCAAAATATTTTAATACAAATGAATATTGTTCTAATGTATTTTCAGAAAGACCTTTTATTTTTTTTCGACATATATAATTAATTACTTCTATTGATAATCTATCATCATAAATTTGTGGTAATGTTTCTTTGCGTAATATATCATATTCTGACATTGATATACATAAAGTATTTTGTAATATAGAAAGTTGGTCTGATGAAAAATCTTGTTTGGATAATTGGAACATAATGTTTTCCATAAGTTCATTCATTTTTTAGCCTCCTTTAATATTATAAACGTATTATATCATATATTAAATTGGTTGTCAAATTGTTATATTGTGAACTAAATTCAGTTATTACTTATACAGAGGTAGCAACCGCAAGTGCGAATCAGACGTTTGGAGCGCAGGCAACTGCGTTGTATTCTCCGTTCACACATCTTACACTTGAACAAAAACGAAGGTCTGCAATATTAATGGACACAAATGTATTACGTTGTAATAAACTAGATGGTAGATTTTCTGGAATGGTTGGTACTATATACGGAGTATCTATGTGGTTTGTGACGCTATCAAATAGTGGTTCTTATGTAGATGTGCAAATCTTAACTAATAGTACTACTACTTTTACAAACAGGTCGAGCGAAATAAGTTCAATAGATATGAAATTGGTATTGCTAAACTAAATAA
>JAZKYN010000052.1:0-15582 GCA_045612145.1 Bacilli bacterium | reverse complement strand
GGGTTATTTTTCCCATAGAAAGCAACATAACTTCCCCATAGGGTGTTCTAGAACACTTCGACAATGATCTCGAACTCTAGAGTAGCTAGAACTAACTCTGTAACTATACCAGCAACCAACGTTTCACGTGAAACCCTCATAAATGCCCTACAATGCACGAAACAACCCAACCAAGTATAAACATACTACCATTACAAAACATTCATCCACGAGCCTAAAACGAGCCAAAAAGAAAAAGACCACCAAGTGAGGTGATGGCCTTTTTAAGGATTGTTCAACAGAATAAAAATGGAGTGTTACTCTATTAAACAGATAAGGTGATATGTGTAGCTAGTTTTAAATTTACACATAGGGATATTCAAAAGATATCCAAATTAAGTATATCACAATTATTAATATCTTACAATCATTTTCATAACCTCATGTGCTATATTTTTTAATTTTGTATTTTCATAATATAAATTACCAAGCTTATAATTATTTATGAAGTTACTCCAGCAATTATATTTTTTGGCAATTGATAAAAGCATTGTGTTCGGTTTATGATCATGTGAAGTACATGCAAACACTATTCCATTTTCTAGATAGTCATTTGAGATATACATCCTTCCAGTTATCCAATTAATCCAAACACCGAGTCTATAATCATTATATATAAACGAGAATGAAAATTTTGAATCCTTGTCTTTTTTCTCTATGAAATCTTTATTATCATTTACAAATTTATTTTCAATTGCATACTCTTCATAGCTAGTTCCAGAAACAAGTTTACCAAATCTGGATTTTTTCTTAACATCTATATATTCAAGACTTTGTGCATACTGTAGTGCAATCAATCCATCTTTGAATGTAATAATTTCATTTTGATATGGAAGATGTAAATCAAAGAATAAGAAATATGGATTAACTAGATTTGCACTGTTACCTAATAACAAAACTTTTATGTCTCTTAATCTTGATATAGTTTCAATTAATCCAAGAAATACATCAACCTCATTTTTTAGATAATGACCTTGACCTTCTTCTAGAATGAACTCATCAAATATTATATATTTAACTTTTGGAAAATTTGTTGATTTAAGTTGTTGAGCTGTTGAAAGTGTTACACCATATCCAGCAACCTTATCATCTATTAAAAGATTATAACCTTTATGTGATAGTTCATGTTCTGGAAATTCGTTATTAGTAATTAGAGCATTAAAGAATTTTGGTATTGATTTTTGGAGTTCACTTTTATATCGTCTTAAATATATGAATTCATCACCTTTCTCAATAAACTTCTTTACAACAAGTTTAGTTGAACCATATGATTTACCAGTACCACGTGAAGCTATAATAAAATTAAGAAGTGCGTTATACGATAAGATTTTAGATAAATCAATATACATCACATAACACACTCCTTTTATATGAAGTGATTATAAATTATATTTACACAGACAATCACGACAATTTATAAATGGTGGACTCTTCGCCCATGATCTCCATCTATAACATGTAAATTTAAATAACTTATATCACGTAGTAATTATATCATAAACCTTGAAAAATAACAATATTATAATAATTTACAAAATTTTTCAAAAATTTTTTAAAAAATATATTGACTTATTATATAGGTATGATATAATGGTAGTGTAATCAAGGAAGGATAAAGGTGAATGATTATGGAGATTAAAAAGATTAATGAAATTATGAAAGAGATTCAAGAAAGAATTGACTACTTGCTAGATTTAGAAAGCACATATAGATATGATGAAAACAAAATGAATGAAATAGTTGCAAGATATGCTGAAAACAAAAGAATATTAACAGAATTGAAGGAGTTGTTTAAATATGATAATAAAAGATAATTACTTGCTAGATTTTCTAAAGTTTGTAAGTTCACGTGAAAACGTAAGCTTACAATCTAATGATATTGGAAAATGGGATATATATTTCAGAGATAAGAAGATTGGTTCATTTCTTCCAAATGGGAACAGAGTTCAAATATTTGAGAATAAATTAATGAATATAATAGTAGATTATTTACAGCTAGGATTTGGCATTGATGTATTTAAAGTATGAAAAATAAAAATTATGAGGGTATTTTGGTTGATAGAGACATTGAGATATTTGAATTAGAAGGACAACTGAAGAAATTAACAATTTATAAAGCTATGTATTTTAAGAAGAAAAAAGAACTTGAACGTGTTAAACAATTATTGAACCAGTTATTAATGAATGCAAATGACAGTGTATATTATGAGATTAAGAAAATATTAGATGAAATGGAGGGAACAAAGCATGTTTGATTATAAATTAGGAATAATAATTCCATATTGGAATAATAGTAAAGAAGCTAAAGAACTATGGTTGCAACTTAAAGAAAACATAATGAAACAAGTTGATGATCATGGTGATGATGTAATTGCACTTCTTTGTGAAGAAGATAAAGAAAAGCCACGTGGACTTTCTTATCAAAGAAATCGTGGAATAAATGAATTGATTAACAATTGTAAATATTTATTGTTTGTAGATAGTGATGATCAATTAGAAGAAAACTACATTGAAAAGATGATTGAAGCAACTGAAACGAATGCTGAAATGTTAGAAAGTATATTTGCAATTAGAAATAATCCACTTCCATTTAAACCTGATATATTAAATAATAGATGTACTGGAATAGCTATTAGAAATGATGTAATTGGATTTAATAGATTTGATGAGCATATAAAATTTGGAGAAGATAAGGAATTTATGAATCGGATTATAGACTTATCCAAAATGAAGAAAGTTTTTGTAGATACAACATACTATTATAATTATGGAGCAAATCCAGAATGTATGACTTATAGATGGTCAAGAGGAGAATTGAAATGAGTGAAAGATTTATGAAAGATTTTAATGGAGAAAAAGTATTTTCATTAGAATATGATAAAGAAACATTAAGAGATATGGTACTAGAAAAACAAGAAAGAATAGATAAAGCAATAGAATACATAAATGAACATTTAGAAGCAACTGAATATGGTGAGATAATACTAACACATACATTTGATAAACATAATTTAAAAGAATTGAAAGATATATTGGGAAGTGATAAAGATGAGAATTGAAAAGAAAAATAAGTATGATATAATTATAGAATCACAACAGAAGGAATTATTAGAATGTTATAGAAAAATAGATGAAAAGAATATATTGATATTCAGCTTGTTTGAACAAAGAGATGATCTAAAAAATAAAATAAAAGAACTTCTAGAAGAGAATCAAGAATTAAGGGAAAAGAAGTGTAAAAAGATTGGTAGAAGTTAGTTTAATATTGATATTGATACTTTCACTATATGGATTATACATAATGTGGAAGAATTAATAAATAGATTTGAAGGGTGGTGATTAACTGTAGCTAGTTTTTAAATTTGCTAAATTATATTTATAAAAGAAAGGAAGGTATTAATTATGATAAAAGCAAATAAAGAAGTTAAAAAAGAAACAAAAGAATTTAAAGAATTAGAAGAGGCATTTGTATTATGGAAGCATACAGCAAATTCTGGAGTAGCATATTTGAGTGGTAATACTCCAAAGAATAAGAAAGATTCAATTTCACTAGTAGGATTTTTCAATAACAATAAAAAGAATCCAAAAGAACCAGATGTAAAAGTTTATGTATTAGATGAAGAAGGAAATCAAAGTGATGAAGTATGTTCACTTTGGGAAAATACTTCAAAAAGTGGCAGCAAATATTTATCAGGATTAACAAATGAAAATGATAAAATTGTAGCATTCTATAATGAGATTGATGAAAATAGCAAGATTCCATATATAAGAGCATATTATAAACAAGACTAGAAAGAAGGTGAAGGAAAGTGAACATTGTTTATCAAGATATAGAAAGAAGCAAATATGCTTTAGAAGTAAATAATTTAAAGTTCTACTTTTCTTCTACTTTTAATTTAGAAAGATTTAGAAGGAAATATTTAGATTATATAGAAATTGAAGAAAAGAAAATCACAAATAAATATCATTATCCTATTAATTTAAAGAATTATTTGTTAATATGTTTTTATATGATGATTGAAAAAAGAGGTTTCAAAGTTTTGGTTGATGATGTAAAATTAGAAAAGAATAACTTCAATTTTGAATCAACATTTCTAATTTATAATGAATTGTAGGTGATAACATGGCAAATGATAGTAAGACATATGAATCTTTAATTAGATGGAATTCACAGGATTCCATAAGGTTACAAAAAGCAATAAACCATTTCAATACTGAATTATCTAAAGTTGAAAATAAAGAGAATCTTCCACCACGTGCTAGATATGATGATTTAAGAGATAGAATTATTTCAAGAAGAGAATTAGAAACAACAATTAAATCACTTAATTCAGCTAATAGTATGAATTTAGCTTCACAAAAAGAACTTGCTTCTGGTGAACGTGTATCATCTTGGGAATATGATGACACGATAAGAAGAAAAAATTTAGCTGGAACTAATCTATTAAATGAATTAGATTCAATTAATAGACATAGAGCTGAATCTGGAAACAGATATATGGGTGAAGAACGTATTTCAGAAATACAAGAAACACTTGCATTATTGGATGAATCTTTGGATAGTTTAGAAGATTTTAAAAGTAGTAGGAAAAGATTAAAGGTATATGGAAGAGAAGATTTAGATTTATACAAAAGTAAGATATTTATGGATAACTTTAAAAAAGCTGTTCAAGGACTTCAGAATTTTGAACACTACAAAGAATTAAAAGCTAGAATGAATGAAATTAGAAATCCCCAGAAGTTCTATGAAATAATGAAGAAATCTGATATTTTAATGGATATATTCTTATGGTATAAAGATCCAGATGGTGCTTTGATATATGGTAACTTTGATTCAAATGAAGAAGCTTTTAACAATGCGTTGCGTGAAGATTTAGACATTGATATTCCTATGGATTAGCTATGAAGAAATTCACAGCTGATTTTGAAACAGCAACGTGGCTTCCAGATGAATCTTTTGTATGGGCATGGGCATTATGTGAAATTGGAAATGTAGGAAACTTACAAATAGGAAACACTATTGAATCATTCTTTAATGTCATACAAAGAGAATATAATCCAGTAATACTATTTCACAACTTAAAATTTGATGGAGAATTTATATTATATTATCTTCTTAAAAATGGATATGAATATGTAACAAAGCAAGAACGAAAAGATAAATCATTTTCAACTTTGATTAGTGATATGGGATTGTTTTATCAAATAGAGGTGTATTTCAAAGTAAATGGTAATAAAACAAGAAAAGTAACATTTATTGATTCATTAAAAGTTATAAATCAAAGTGTAGAACAGATTGCAAAAACATTTAATCTAGAAGAAAGCAAATTAACATTAGATTATAATGCTCCACGTGAACGTGGTCATATCTTAACTAAAGAAGAAAAAGATTATATCAAAAATGATGTTGTAATAGTTGCACGTGCTATGGATTATCTATATAGTATAGGTCTTACAAAGATGACAGCTGGAAGTAATGCTTTATTTGAATATAAAAACATAATGACTACTAAACAATTTGATAAATTATTCCCTAAACTATCATATGAATGTGATAAAGATATAAGGCAAGCATATAAAGGTGGATTTACATATTTGAATCCAGAATATGAAGGAGTTGATGTAAGTGAAGGTGAAGTATTGGATGTTAATTCGCTTTATCCTTCTGTCCGGTGATGTATAATTGTTTACTACCATTTGGAGAACCATATTTCTTTGAAGGTAAATATGAAGATGATAAAACATATCCTTTATATATTCAAAGAATAACATGTTCATTCAAATTAAAGAAAAACAAAATTCCTACAATTCAGATAAAACACCGACAATTTATTGATAACGAATATTTAACTAGTTCAAATGATGAAATAGTTGCATTAACATTAACAAATGTAGATTTAGATTTATTTCTTGAACAATATGAAGTGGAAGATTTAGTGTATCATTCTGGCTGGAAGTTTAAAGCTATGCATGGACTTTTTAAAGGATATATTGATAAATGGATTGAGGTAAAAAACAAATCGACTATTGAAGGAAATAAAGGAATGAGGCAAATTGCAAAAATAATGCTTAATTCCTTATATGGTAAATTTGCAACTGGTCTTGATGTTCAATCTAAAATTCCATATTTAGAAAATGATGTTGTACATTATAAGATGGGTGAAAAAGAACAAAAAGATGGGATATATTTACCACTTGGAGCATTTATAACAGCATATGCAAGGGATAAAACAATAAGAACTAGTCAAGCAATAAAGAGTTACAGTATTAAGAAATATGGTGAAGATTTATATTATTATTCTGATACTGATTCAATACATACTGGTCTTCCAATTGATGAGTTAACACAGTTTTGTGATATAGATAGTGTACGTTTAGGAGCTTGGAAGCATGAATCACATTTCACACGTGCTAGATTTGTAAGACAAAAGACTTACATTGAAGAAATAGATGGTAAAATGAATATCACATGTGCAGGACTTCCAAAAAGATGTTATGAACAAGTTGATTGGAATAACTTTAGAATTGGATTAAAAGTTGATGGTAAATTAAGTTTTAAGCATGTTAAAGGTGGTGTAACTTTAGTTTCTGAAGAATTTTCAATAAAAGAAGATAAAAAGCTTATAAATGCTATTAAAAACATCTAAAATGTGATATAATATAGTTGGTGATAATATGGAAATTCTTGTTAAAAACAAAATTATTCAAGTAATGGTTGTATTTATCGTTTTAGATGTAATATTTGGAATATTACGTTCAATTAAAGAGCATTCTACAAATTCAACAATTGGAATAGATGGAATAATTAGAAAAGTAGCTATGATCTTCACAATAGCATGTTGTATTGTTATTGATTATATAGTTGAAATTGATTTAATTGGATTTATTCCAGAAACAATTAAAGAATATATAAATCTTGGAAGAATCGGAACTTCAACATTATTTGCTGGGCTATATTGTATTTTTGAATTATTATCTGTTTTCAAAAATATGATGAAAGTTGGAGTTCCACTTCCACTTAAATTAAAGAAACTACTAGAAAGACTTTTAAAAGAATATACAAAAGAAATAAAAGATGAAAAATAGAAAGAAGGTAATTAAATGATAACTAAAGAAGATATAGATTTATTAAATACATATTTTAAATCATTAACAACAGTTCCAGAAGAACTAACAAAATTAGCAAGTAAAGTTGATTTAATGGATCAAATTCAAAAAGCTAATGATGATCTTATGGATTTAATGAAAGAAAGTGAATAATATGGATTATATTATTAAACCAACAACTGTTAAAATAGTTCTTCCAAAAAGAGGATATTTCAGTGTTGGTGATACTGGAGCTTATATAGCAATAATATCAAGCTTTTTAGCTATGAACTTTATGGGATTTGAATATAAGATTAAAGTAAGTATTGATGATATGCTTGGTGAAGTTTTTGGAAAAAATTTAGAAGCTTGGGTAAAAGAATTTCAAAGAATATCGAAAATAGAAATAGATGGTAAAATAGGCCCTATAACTCTAAATAAATTAAGAGAATATGGTCTTAACGGATAAGGTGGTGAAATAATGGTTGCTGGTCAAACACTAATTGCTTCTGATGGATATGAAGTTGCATTATTTCCTATGCCTTATTTAAGAATGTCCCAAGATGAAGGTGGAGATTATTCTCACGTTGGAACATACAATATAGACTTTTTAGGATGGGATTCAAACGGAAGAGTTTATCAAGCTCCAATATATGCTCCATGTACAATGAAAGTTGTAGCAAGATGGTTAACATATAATGCTGGAAATCGTGTAGTATTTGAAAGTGTAAATCCAGTTCATCTACCAAATGGACAACTAGATTATTTGTGTATAAGCTTTGCTCATGACTCAAATCCACCATTTACAACAATTGGTCAAACAGTTAATCAAGGTCAATTGTGTTATCATACTGGAAGCTATGGACAAGTAACTGGAGATCACGTTCATACATGTGTCGGTCAAGGACATTATGAAGGATTTACAACAAGGCCACCAGAAAGTCATGAAGACTTAACAAATAGAATTCACTATTGGGATGGAGTATTTGTAAATGATACTGTTATTTCGCAAGGATATGGACACAACTGGATAGAATGGACTGGTCCAACTCCACCTCATCCTACACCATATCATAGTGATTCACGTTTTCCATGGGTGCTATATGCAAGAAAATTAAGAGATAGGAGAATACAATGAATATAGATGAAATTACAAATTCAATAAAAGAAAAACTAGGTGATGAAGAATCTGGAAAAATAGCTGATGATTTAGCTAGTATATTAATACATGATAAATCTTTAAATGAAACTATTCAAAATAAGGATAAAGAAATCGCAAAATTAAAAGAAGATAAAGATTTACTAGTAAGTGCAAATGCAAATCTACTTTTAAAAATTCCAGCTGGTAAAGCAGATGATGATGAATTTTCAAATAATTCCAAGGTAGAAGAATATAAACCTTTTGATTTTAGGTCTGTATTTCAAGATGGAAGATTTAAGAGGTGATTATAATGGCATGTGGTAAGAAAAGAAAACCATAAATTCCAGATAGGAGTGAATCAATAATATTGGTTCACCTCTATCCGTAATTTACGGAGGAAAGAAGGAAAGAAAAATGAATCCAAGTGATGGACTTCAAACAGCTCTTAATGAAATAAGAGAAACTTTGGTACAAGAAAATGCTGTGTACCAATCACAAATACCACTTGTTGAACACTACACTAGTTCACAAGTATATGGTCAATCATTATTGGCTCTTCCAAGTGATTTGAGAAATAAGTTTATTCAAGCTTTAGTTAACAGAATAGCTTATACTAAATTCCAAATGGACTATTTTGAAAATCCACTTCGTGAATTAGCAAATGATGAATTACCTTTAGGAAGTATCGGACAAGATGTTTACATCAATCCAGCTAGAGGTAGAGTGTATAATATTGATGATTTTGCTGGTCTATTGGCAAAATACGAAAGTGATGTTAAAGTTGAGTACAATGAACTTAACTATGACGTTCAATTCCCTGTTACAATTGTAAGAAAAGAACTTGAAAAAGCATTCACAACTTGGGGTGATTTTGAAGGTTTCTTAATGGGAATATCTCAATCACTTTATAACGGAGCATATATTGATGATTATAACTATACTAGAAAATTAATCACAAATGCTTACAAAAACAACAATGTTCAAATGGAAACATTTACTTTTGCAAATGCTTCAGCTCCAACTGATACTGAATTAAAAGCATTACTTGCAAGATTAAGACAAGCATATTTAGATTTCCAAGCTCCAAGCACTTCATATAATGCATGGGCAAAAGTTGGTGGATATGGAAAATCAATTGTATCATGGTCAAATCCTAGAGATATAGTTGTATTTATATCAAACAGATTAGCTTCAATTTTAGATGTAAATGCTCTTGCTTCAGCATTCAATATTGATAAAGCTGAATTAATGGGTAGAGTTTACTATGTTCCAGATTTTAGTCAAAAAGATGATGAAGGAAATGTTATTGTAGATGGATCTAATATCTATGCATTTATTTGTGATAGAAGATGGTTCAAGATTCGTGATAAAGCTATGTTTATGGATGAGTTCTACAATGCAAATAATAGAAGTTGGCAATCATACTTAAATGTAATTAAATCATTCAATTATAGCTTATTTGCAAATGGATTAATGTTAGTTGCAAGTTTACCAACAGTTGCAACAACATCTGTTGAATTTATAGATACTTCAGCAAGTGTTAAAGTTGGTTCTAAAATATTATTAAAGATTAATCCAACTCCATATAACACTACTGAAACAATGACTTTCTCATTAGGTGCTGGTGAAACTACTTATGCAACTATTGAAAAGAAAGATAATTATACAGTTGAAGTAACTGGAGTAGCAGCAACAACTGGTGTTAGTGATGTTCCAGAATATGTAACATTAACTGTTACAAGTGGAACTTCTAGTGAAACAGATTCAATTCATGTTACTGTAAAAGCTAGTTAATACCTTTAAGGGAAGGGAAAATAATTCCCTTCTCTTTTAATATTTAAGAAAGGATGATGAAAATGGTTATAACTCCAAATTCTAAAGTAATATTAATTAAAAATCCTTTAAAATTAGATTCTAACAATGAAATGATGTTTGCAAGTGCTTCAGCTCAAGAAACTTATTTCAAAAGTTTACCAAAACTTGAATTTGATGATTTAACATATATTCGAAAAGATGGTGTATTAAGAGTTCCAACAGATGAAACAGCTGTTGGTACTACATATGAAGATTTATTACAATACAACTTTTGTATGTATCAGAATACAGCATTTGATAATAAATGGTTTTATGCTTTTATAACTGAATATAATTGGATTAATCCAAGTTTAACTGAATTAAAGATTGAAACAGCATATTATCAAACATGGCAACATGATCTTGTTTTTCAAGATTCATTTATAGAACGTGAACATGTAGATAATGATACAATTGGACTTCACACAATTCCAGAAGATTTGGAAACTGGAGATTATGTTATGCAAGAAAATGTTTCTTCAGATAGTGGATATAATTATTTAGCTTCAATAATTTATGTAGTAGCATTAACTACTTGGCCTTTTGATACAGCAATTTCAGTAAATTGTCTTTATAATGGTGTATTTAGTGGATTTATGTATTTAGGATTTGAAAGTACTGATGATTTGTATAACTTTATTCTTGATATACAAGATGAAACAGCTGGTGATGTAATAAATTCAATATTTATGATTCCCCATGATTATGTGGGAAGCGATTGGGAAGTTGATGAATTAGTTAGCGGAGCTTCTTGGGAAGCTCAATGGATTCCAGAAAGTACTACACAAAAACTTCTTGGAAGTTATAGTATGGCTGATTGTCATTGGTTAGATAGTAATTATGTTCCAAAGAATAACAAACTTCTTTGTTATCCATATCGTTACTTACTAGCTAATAACAATTCTGGAAGTTCAACTGAATATCGTTATGAATGGTTTACAAGAAAAACTGTTTCAGATGGATATGGTCATTGTATATTAAATGTCTATGGTGCAATTTCACCAGGATGTGCTATAAAAATGTTTCCACAAGATTATGCAAGAAATAACACAAATCAAGCTAATAATTTCTTATATGGTCTAGATGGTGGAAAACTTCCAACATGTTCATGGTGGAATGATGGTTACACAAACTGGTTAACGCAAAATGCTGTTAATATTCCACTTCAAGCTATTGGAAATGTTGTTGATATTGCAAAAGCTGGATTTACTGGAAATGTTGGTGGAGTTGCTTCTGGATTAATGGGAATTGGAAATCAAGTTGGTCAAATATATCAACATTCACTTGAACCAAGAACTGGAAAAGGTGGTGTCAATCAAGGTGATTTAAATTTTGCATTTAGGAATGCATATTACGTTTATAAAATGAGCATTCGTGAAGAATATGCAAAAGTAATTGATGGATTCTTCTCACAATTCGGTTATAAAACAAATAGACTTGGAAAACCTCATCTTCATGCTAGAACTTATTATGATTATATAAAAACAATAGATGTTAATATCGAAGGAAATGTACCAGAACCAGATTTAAATGAAATTAGAAGAATGTTCAATAATGGAATTCGATTCTGGCATGATACTACAAAATATTTAGATTTTAGTGTTACCAATAGTATTATTTCACCAACACCATAAATAAAGAAAGGAGAAAATTATGAAAAGAAGTAATCAGAATTATAAATTTACTGATTCAATGATGTTAAATGATAGCACGTATTACGACTATCTAAATAGATTTAAAAGAATTGCACTTTCTATATTTGAATGGGTGAACCTTCCAAAAAGTATGAATGCAAGATACATTGAAATGTGTTTATATTATACTGGTCAATGTGCATTCCTTTATGATGAAAAGTATGGTTTCATAAATACAAAAGCTGTTGCAAATGGATATGTTAATATTTATGGACTTCCAACAAAGATTAATTGTTTTAGTTATAATTTTCAAACAACTAGAACACTTTATACTGGTTTACCAAATGAAATAACAGAAAAACAATTTGAATATCAAAAGAAAAATGAATGTATATTAGTCATGAATAACTACGATAGACTTCCAACAGCTGGAAGTATGGAGCTTTATGCATATAGATTATATAATGCTGATAGAACATGTGATGTAAATTTAAATGCTCAAAGAACTCCGTTAATAATAGCTGTTGATGAAAAACAAAGATTGATGATGGAAAATCTTTATAATCAATATAATGGAAATCAACCTTTTATCTTTGGTGATAAATCTCAATTAACTGAAGTTCCAATAAAAGCAATCAATACAGAAGCTCCATATTTAGTTGATAAAATATGTGAGTACAAAAAAGAAATCTGGAATGAAGCTTTAACATATCTTGGAATTAATAATATTTCAGTTCACAAAAAAGAAAGACTTACTGAAAATGAATCTAGTGAAAACAATGAAGTAGTTAATTTAAACTTAATGGCTATGCTTGAACCTAGAAAACAAGCTTGTAGAGAATTTAACGAAAAATTCGGATTAACTGGAACTGATAAAGAAATTTCAGTTAGAGTTAGAAGTGATTTATGGAATATTATAAAACGTGAAGAATCTTTAGTTAGTGATTATCAAGATAATGGAAGAATTGATAAAAAAGAAAATATTGAAAAGATTGAAGGTGTAGAAAATGAGTAAGTATTCAATAGAGTTAAGAAAACTATTTGAACCAATAACTTACAATCCACCTTTATTCACTAGAGAACAAGTTGAAGGATTTTTCAAAGATTATGAAATAAGTGATTATTTAACAACAGAACAAATTGCTGTTGTTGAAGAAACTGGTTTATGGTCAAAAGATAAACTTGCAAAAAAGATTGTAGATCATTATTATATGCGTGAACTAGGATTTGAAACTATTGGATTATTTGTTCATTATGCTAAATTAACTATGAATGAATTGATGGAAGAATATTTACCACTTATTTATTCAAGTGCTATTCAATATGATCCTTTAGTTAACGTCGACTACACAGAAAGCTTTGAAAGAATTAAACAAATGTCAAATTCTGGAATGTCTGGTTCTAATTCTTCATCAAGTGCTTCAAGTTTAGGTGTTAATAGTGATACACCTCAAGGTCAAATAACTAAATCTTCAATTCTAGCTGGAAGTTATGCAACTTCAACTGGAGCAAATGAAAACGAAAGTTCTGTTTCAAGTGAATCTACAAATCAAACAAATGGAAATGAAAATGAAAATTATTCAAAAAGAGTTAAAGGAAATTCTGGTGTAAGTGCAACAGCTCAAAAAATGATTGAACAATATCGTGCTAATATACGTGCAATTGATAGAGAAATAATAGAAAAATTAGGAATCCTATTTATGGGATTATATTAGAAAGGAAATGATAAAATATGAATGAAAAAATAGAAGTACCAACAATGCAAGTTCCACCATTAAAGAAAATATGTATGACTATCGGACAACTTCCAACAAGTTACTTAAATAGTATGACTTATTATGAAATGTTATTATGGTTTGTTAATTATTTAAGAGATGATATTATTCCAGTAGTAAATGCAAATGGTGAAGCAACTCATGAACTTCAAAAATTATATGTAGAACTTCAATCTTATGTTAATAATTATTTTGACGATCTAGATGTTCAAGAAGAAATTGACAACAAATTAGAAGCAATGGCTGAATCTGGAGAATTAACAGATATAATTGCACAATATCTTGGATTAGCTGGAATGATTACTTTCGATACAGTAGCTGATATGAAACTAGCTGAAAATCTAGTAAATGGAAGTAAATGCTGTACACTTGGTTATCACTCAATTAATGATGGTGGAAAAGCAATTTATAAAGTTAGAACAATAACAAATGAAGATGTTGTTGATGAAGGTTCAATAATTGCATTATATGATAATACATTAATAGCCGAATTAATTGAACGAGATAAAGTAACTCCAGAAATGTTTGGAGCATATGGAGATAATTCACATGATGATTATCAAGCTATTCAAAAAGCTATTGATTATATAGATGGTGGAGTTGTAGAACTTCAATCAAAAATTTATATTGTTGGTGATACATTAACAATTCATCGTGGTGTTAAACTTACGGGATTATCAAGTTATGATGCAACTAACTCAACATTAAAATTAAAAGATAATTCAAACAAAGCTATTTTACAAACTCAAGGAAATACAGCAACTGGAAATTCACATTTCGTTATTATTGAAAATTTATTCTTTGATGGTAACTTTGAAAATCAAACATCTGAAGCAAATCTTGTTGAAATAATTGGTAGTTTTGTTGGAACAGTTATTCGTAATTGTAGAATCGGACATTTCTACGGAACAGGACTACACGTTAAAAATTGTGATATGCAAATAGATGGATTATGGATATTAAATGGATATACAGAAACAGGAAGATATGCTTTTGATACTAATCAAAATTACACAACTGAAATAACAAACATGATTGACGCTGATAACCTATATATTGAAAACTACAGAACAACTTTAGATGGTGATCCATCAACAACACCAAGTATTAGAGCAAAAGGGTTACATTTATTTAGAAATTTCCAATTTAATGGAAATGAATTACATTTTGAAAATATAGCTGTACCAGTAACAATTGAACAATCAAATGTTATATCAGTGAAATGTATTTCATCATCATATTGTGGAAATACTTCAACTGATAATGCATTTATTTATATAAAAACAGCACTTCCAGAATCTGTTGCATTCTTCAATATTGCTGCACAATATAACGATATTTACACACATGTTATTAAAGTAGATGAAAATATTTCAAATGCTATGTATCGTGAAATTGCACAAACATCATATGTTCCTATGTACATAGCAAATTCATCAAGTGACATGAAGCAATTTGCAACTGTTAATAAATTAGTTGCTTCAAATGAAATGAATATTGTAAAAACTGGAAATCCATCAACACTTAACTATACTTTAAAAGCAACAAGTGGAGACGCTCGTTTTAGAACTAATGGTGATTATTACTACGAAATAGGTTCAACAATGAATCAACCTGGTTCAGCATTTAAAGTTTTCCAACAATTTAAATCTTTTGGTACAGCTGGAGATGATATATTATTCTTTACACCTATTCAATTAGCTGAAAGAGACACAGCAGCAAGTGTTCCAAAAGATAACTTATATATGTATAAAAATGGTTCAAATAATTATCCAGTTTATCAACGTGTATCTGGAACAAATGATGGAATGAACCGAGTTGTAACTACTAGAATCGGTACAGCTGCTCCAAGTGCTACTCCATTATATGCTGGTGAAATGTATCTCGACACATCAAATCAAAAATTATATGTTGCAACTGGTACATCATCTTCAAGTGATTGGATAATATTAAATTAAAAAGGCCATCACCTCACTTGGTGGTCTTTTTCTTTTTGGCTCGTTTTAGGCTCGTGGATGAATGTTTTGTAATGGTAGTATGTTTATACTTGGTT
>JAZKYN010000051.1:0-18376 GCA_045612145.1 Bacilli bacterium | reverse complement strand
GTTTTATAGATTTTATAAGTTGTATTAAGTCCTTCTTCATTTTCAATATTAAATGAATTAATTAATTCTTTATAGTTTAATGTATCAATTTGGAAAAATCCTGATTTAATTGATTGTTCATATAAGTTTTGTTCTTGACTTAATGTAATATATTTATTGTTATAATCAGCTTGATAATCTACATATTCACTTGTAGCATTTGAGAAATATAAGTTAATTGTTGTATTTGCAAATACAAGTGATACTGTAAAGAATAAAATTATAAAAATAAATCTTAATAAATTTTGTTTTAAACTTTTAAATGATAAGAATATTGAAGTGCTAATTGATGGTTGAATAGGAGATAGTTCCATTTGTTTATCATTTTCTTCAACAGCTTTATCATTTAAAGTGTTCTTAATAATAGCGCCATCTTTTAAAGTTATTTCATCTGTACTATATTTGCTAGATAATGTTTTATCATGTGTAACGATTATTACTAGTTTTTCTTTTGCTATTTCTTTTAAAATGTCCATTACGACATCTCTATTTTTCTTATCAAGGTTTCCTGTAGGTTCGTCAGCTATAATTACTTTAGGATTTTTAACTATTGCTCTAGCGATTGCGACTCTTTGTCTTTCACCACCAGATAATTGATTCATCTTTCTGTTTTCTTTTCCAGCAAGACCAACACTTTTAATTGTATTTAATATTAATTCATTGTTTTCTTTGATATTTTCATTTTTTAATCTTAATGATAATGCTATATTCTCATAAACAGATAAATTCTTTACAACATTAAATTCTTGGAAAATAAATCCAATATAAGTATTTCTATAAGAGTTATAATCTTTTTTAGAAAATTTATTAGTATTTAAATTATCAATAATTAATTCACCAGAATCATAATTATCTATTCCACCAATTACATTTAATAAAGTAGATTTACCAGATCCACTTTTACCAACGATTGATACTAATCCTTTGTCTGGGAATGTTATATTTATGTCTTTTAATGCATGGTATTTTTCACTACCAGACATATAATATTTGTTTATATTCTTTAATGTAATCATTTTATACCTCTAGTAAATTATTTCTTCATATAGTGGTGGAACAATATATGAGATTTGTGGTATTTTTACTGTTTTTTCTTCGCCATTTTCTTTAACGATTGAATCAACCATATTAATAGTGATTAATCCGCATGAGTCTTTCATACCACTGTATGATTGAGCTTTTGCGACAAGGTTATTTCCAAAGAAAGAAGATGTTTTAAATTGTGATAATGTATATGGTAAAACTACCATATTAGAAACATATGTTGCATCATTGTTTCCAATAGTAAAATCGTCTAAATATTTTGTAACCCAAGGGAAATTGCTTTCAATTTCTTCAACAGTTTTATAATTGCTGATATCGTATTTTGCAGTTTTAAAAGGGAATGCAGGATCTAGGTTGTTAGCATCTGTATAATAAACATGCCAATTTGTTTTAAAGAATGTTGCTATATAATAATCATCGATTTTAAAGAAATCTCCATACATTGTTACGTTACCGCTCCAGTTATTATAAGAACCTGCAATTTCATATCCTGGTCGTCCAAATATAGGTTTTCCTTCATAATTTATAAAGTCATAATTATAGAAGAATCTTTTTGTTGAGAAGTCATAGATATGATTACCTTTTTGTTCATTTACATAGAAGAACAGTCTTGCAACAAGAGCAACTGAGTCTTTGAAATCTTTTGCCATTGCATACATATAAGGATTGATTTTTGTTTCACCAGTTTCTTGGTCAGTATATGGTGAACCAATGTATTTACCACTTGGATCAACGTACATATAAACCATAATGTTTATTTTTGTACTAGTGTATTCATCAAACCAGTTTTGTCTTCCACAGTAAATTTTTACTGTATAATCCATTGTATTTCCTACAACAGCATAACCTTCTGAGAAATTATGTGCATAATCCCACTCAAGGTCGTATAATTTATTGCCTTCAGCGTTAATATGTGTGTATTTTAATTGATTGTTTTCATTTAGATTACCTATTACAGCATAACCATCTGTGAAGTCACCACAGTAATCGTAAATAATGTTAGTATCTTCAATAGATAAGTCATCTTTTGGATTTTCTATTAAATAAGAGAAGAACTTTGTTTCAGGATCATATTTTAAATATCCTTGTTTTTCATCTTTTGTAATAACGAGTTTATTATCTGAAAAGTAACTGTAAGATATTATGCCTTCACTAAATGTATATAAGATTGTACTGTTTTTGTCAATAATATGATATGAATCATCAATTCTAACTACAGCTTTATCTTCAGAAAATGGATATGCTTCTTTATAAACTATTTCTGTAAGAGGTTCACCTGTATTTTTAATATAACCAAATAGTCCATCTTTTTTAATAATTAATATTTCATCAAAGATTGGAACTATGGAATCATATTGTGATAATTCAAATAATTCGTTATCAGCATTAATTATATAAGGAATATTATCTTTATATACAATTGCGACAGAATTTTCAATGTAGTTTGTAGAGTCATTTCTGCAACCACTTATGAATAAAATATTCATAGTTACAAACATGATAATTAGTAATTTTTTTGTTATTTCTTTAAACATCGATATCACCTCAATTTATTATTATATCAAAAAAAAAGTTCTTTTTCAAATGTATAGAATTGTTAACAAAATATTTTTTTCATTTATTATGAATATTATTTATTTGTTTGCAAAATTGTATAAATATTGGTAAAATAGTCATGAGGTGGGTTTATGAAATTAATGCTAATAATATTAAATAATGAAGACGTAATTGATGTTACAAAGGCATTACTTAAAAATAAATATTATGTAACAAAACTTGCAACAACTGGTGGAGTTCTAAATACTGGTAATACTACATTATTATTAGGTGTTGAAGATGATCACGTACAAAGAGTTAAAGATATTGTAGCTAATTTTTCTAAAACTCGTAAAAAGAAAGTGTCAACTGATGAAACAAGTGACTTAAATGTATTTTCTTTTTTACCAACAAGTGTAAAAGTAAGTGGAGCTACAATTTTTGTCTTGAATATTGATGAGAGTTATAAATTATAAGCATTTAATATGCTTATTTTTTTTATTGATTTCAAAAATGATAGCGTTTTCAAAAAAAATTATATAATTGTTTGAATTAATGAATATTTTATTATATAATACTTTGTAGATAGTTAAAGAGTATAGAGGAGGATTATGTATGAAAGAACATTTAACTAGCCAAATCAGAAACGTAGCCATTTTAGGACATATGGGAAGTGGTAAAACAAGTTTAGCAGAATCTTTATTATATTTAGGTAAAGGTATAGCTAAAAAAGGTGAAGTAGAAAGAAAAAATACAGTTTCTGATTATCTTACAGAAGAACAAACTAGATTAACATCATTATCTACCTCTTTGATACCAGTAGAATGGAAAGATTATAAAATTAACTTTTTAGATACACCAGGTTCAGAAGAGTTTGTAGGTGAAATTCAACAAGACTTATCAGTTGTTAAAGGAGCAGTTTTAGTAGTAGATGCTCAAAAAGGTATTGAAGTTGGAACAGAAAGAATGTGGGATGAACTTCAAAATCGTCATACACCTACAATTATTTTTATTAATAAGGTAGATAAAGAAAATATAAAATATGACCAAGTTATTGAAAAATTAAAAGAAGGATTTGGACCTAAAGCCGTTCCTTTCGTTATCCCAATGGGAAAAGAAAACGATTATAAAGGTTATATCGATATTATTCGTAAAAAAGCATATATTGGTGAAGAAGAAGTTGAAACTGAAGTTCCTGCAGAATATGCTGATAGAGTTCAAGAAGCTTATGAATATTTCGCAGAAGTTGTTGCTTCACAAACAGAAGAATTAATGGAAAAATACTTTGCTGGTGAAGAATTAACGTTTGAAGAAATTATTCAAGGGTTAAGAAGTTCATTATTAAATTGCGATATTTATCCAATTCTTATTGGTTCAGCAACTAAAAACATGGGTGTTATTTGTTTATTAAATAAAATTTGTAAATACTTACCATCTCCACAAGATTTAAAAGCTGCATCAGGTGTTAATCCTAAATCATTTGAAGAACATGAAAGATTATCAAAAGATGATGAAGCGTTCTCAGCATATGTATTTAAAACAATTGTTGACCCATTCCTTGGAACAATTAACTTCTTTAAAGTTTACTCTGGTACAACTGCTGGATTAACAGAAGTTTATGTTCCTAATCGTGACCAAATTGTTAAAGTTGGAGCAATTTCTGGAATGATGGGTAAAACTCAATTACCTGTTGATGTATTACATGCTGGTGATATTGGTGTATTAACTAAAGCTGGTGATATTAAAACAGGGGATACTTTATGCGATAAAAAAGATCCAATTCTTTATCCTGCTGTAAAAGTTCCTACTCCAGTTATTTATGTTGCTATTCACGCTAAAACAAAACAAGATGAAGATAAGATTTCTTCAGCATTACAAAAATTAAATTTAGAAGATCCTTCATTCGAAGTAAAACGTAATCCTGAAACTGCTCAATTATTAATCGGTGGTCAAGGTATGACTCATATTGGATATATTTTAGAAAAAATGAAAAATATGTTCAAAGTTGACGTTGAAGTTTCTAATCAAAAAATCGTTTATCGTGAAACTATTAGAAAAACTGGTTCTGCACAAGGACGTCATAAAAAACAATCTGGTGGTGCTGGACAATTCGGTGATGTTTGGATTCGTTTCGAACCACTTGCAGATAAAGACTTCGAATTTGCATCTGAAGTTGTAGGTGGATCAGTTCCAAAAGGTTACTTCCCTGCTGTTGAAAAAGGTTTACAAGATACATTAGAACATGGTCCAATTGCTGGATTCCCTGTTATTGGTGTTAAAGCTGTATTATATGATGGATCATATCATCCAGTTGACTCAAATGAAATTTCATTTAAAATTGCTGCAGCACTTGCATTTAAAGCTGCTACACCATTAATTAAACCAACAATCTTAGAACCAGTAATGGAAGTTGTTGTAACTGTTAAAGACGAATACGTGGGTGACGTAATGGGTGATATTCCTCAACGTCGTGGTAACGTAATGGGTATGGAACCTGCAGGTAATGGAAAAACAGCTATTACTGCACATATTCCAGAAGCAGAAATTATCAACTATTCAATTGACCTTAAAGCAATGACTCAAGGTAGTGGTAAATTTACTCGTAAATTTGTTAGATACGATGACGTACCATCTAACTTAGTTGATAAAATTGTTGCTGAATACAAAAAAGATTAGTTAAAAAGAAACACTCCCTATATAAAAAGGATATGTACATTGTACATATCCTATTTTTTATATTTATCAACTAATTCATAAAAATAGTCAAATATAATTTTAGATTCTGCAGTATAATATCTTTCTGGATGCCATTGAACACTAAAAATTGGTAATGTTTCATGTTCCATAGCTTCAATTACATCATGATTAACAAGTGTAACTTTAAATCCAGGTGCAACATCTTTAACTGCTTGATGATGATAAGTATTTACTAAAAATTCATTAGGAAGTTTATCCATTAATGGAGATGAACAAACTTTTGTTACATTGTGTTTTTTATCTTCAGATGGATGATTTAAATTAGCTTCTTTTATATCTTGATGAAGAGTTCCACCTAAAAATGCTGCTAAATCTTGATGACCTCTACAAATTCCAATAGTAGGTACTTTATTTTTTACAGCATATTCAATGATTTTTTTATCAATTATATCTGTATATTCATCAATATCTTTTGATAAATTTTTAGAATTATCTTCACCATAATATTCAGGATTAATATCATCTCCACCTAGTAAGAAGAAACCATCACAAAGTTTTAAATTTTCTTCTAAATTATTATCATCAAATAAAATTAATGGTACTTTGTTATAACCAATTATTTGATTAATATAATCCATATTAACTTTTACTGCTCTTATTCCAGTTTCATTATTTGTTATAAATCTCGGTGTTAAACCTATAAATGATTGTTTCATATTATTCACCTCTTATATTATTTTACCATATTTTTTCGTTTTTGTAAATTATAACATTTCAAAAAAAACATTATGTTATTTGCTTTTAAAAAAATATTATAAATGATATAATTATATAAATTAGAAGGGAATATAAATATGGAAGATAAAAACAAGAAAAATAACAACAAGAAAAAAAGAAAAATTATATATGGTGATTATGAAACCAATAGAGAAACTCCTTTATACGTAAAACATGATAATTATATTGAAGGGTTAACTGATGAAGAAGTATCAGTTAGAATGGATAATTTACAAGTTAATAGGGAAGGAAGATTAGAATCAAATTTCAGTAAATCTTTAAAAATGATTTTACAAGTTATTTCTAAAAATACATTTACATTCTTTAATGTATTATATATTTTAGTATTATTACTTTTATTAGTTGCTAAAAATTGGAATAATAAAGATATAACTAATTTAGAATTTGCATTTACTGATTTTACGTTCTTAATTATAGTTTGTGTCAATTTAGTTTTAGGTATTTTTCAAGAAACTAAATCAAAACTAGCTATTAATAAATTAAAACTTGTAACTAATCCAAAAGTATCAGTTATAAGAAATAGTGAATTAATAAAATTAGATCCAACTGATTTAGTTTTAGATGATATTACTTATTTAACACCAGGTATTCAAATTGTTACGGACTCAATTTTATTAAATGGCGAAATTGAGGTAAATGAATCTCAATTGACTGGTGAATCAGTTCCAATTAAAAAAACTGTTGGTGATATGTTATATTCTGGTAGTTTTGTTGTATCAGGACAAACATATGCTAGAGTAGAACATGTTGGTAAATATAATGAAATTAACAAATTAACATCACAAGCGAAAAAATATGTTGCTCCTAAATCACAAATTTTAAGTAGTTTAAGAAAACTTCTTGCTATAATAGGATTCTTTATTGTTGTAACAAGTATAGTTATGTTTTTAGCAAACTGGCCATGGCGTGATTTTATTGATAATGGTTGGGAATTAACAGATGAATTAAAACAAGCATATGTTATTGCTATTAAACCAACAACTGCCGCAATCATTGGTATGATTCCTGCAGGATTATATTTATTAACATCAGTTGCATTATCTGTTGGTGTATTTAGACTTGCAAGAAACAATACACTTGTTCAAGATTTATATTGTATTGAAATGCTTGCAAGAGTAGATGTATTATGTTTAGATAAAACAGGAACTATTACAAATGGTAAAATGAGTGTTGTTAAATATGATTTAATGAATCGTAATTTTACAATTCCTGTTGAAAGTGTAATTTCATCTATGAATGCTGCACTTCAAGAATCAAATGCGACATCACAAGCTCTTGTTAATTATTTTGGAAATAAAGTAATTTTCAAATCTACAAATGTTATTCCATTTTCATCTGAAAGAAAATTTAGTGCTGTAACATTTGATAATAATGAGACTTATATTGTTGGTGCACCAGAATTTGTATTAAAAAATAATTTTGAAAAATACGCTTCTATTATTACAGAACATGCCAATAAAGGATTACGTGTTATTTGTTTAGCACAAGCTGCTAGTCCGTTAAAAGACAATAAAATTACTAGAGCGCCAAAATTAATTGCTTTAATTCTTATTGAAGACCAAATCAGAGAAGAAGCATTTGATACTATTCAATATTTCAAAGATAATGGCGTTGAAGTAAAAGTAATTTCTGGGGATAATCCTGTTACTGTTTCTGAAGTTGCAAGAAGAGTTGGAATTGAAAATGCTGATAAATGCATTAGTTTAGATGGTATGACTGATGAAGAAATCATCGATGCAGCTAATAAATTTACTGTTTTTGGTCGTGTTAAACCTGAACAAAAGAAATTGTTAGTAAAAGCACTTAAGAAAATTGGTAAAACAGTTGCGATGACAGGTGATGGTGTAAATGATATTCCAGCACTTAAAACTGCTGATTGCAGTATTGCAATGGCATCTGGTAATGATGCTGTTAAGAGTGTTGCACAACTTGTATTAGTTGATTCAAATTTTGCATCAATGCCAAAAGTTGTTGCAGAAGGTAGAAGAGTTATTAATAACATTCAACAAACAGCAATGTTATTCCTTGTTAAAACATTATTTATGACAGTTCTTGCTGTTCTTACAGCTGCAGGATTCTTTAGATTATTTGGTCCTATGGTTGATGGTGTAAGAAATGGTACATTCCCTTTTGCAGGTGCAAAACAATTATTAATTTTAGAATTGTTTGCAATAGGTATCCCATCATTTGTTTTAGCTCTACAAGCAAATAATGCTCCAGTTAAAGGTAATTTCTTAACAAATGCTTTAAAGAGTTCAATACCTGCCGCAAGTGGTGTTGTTGGCGCAATCGTATTTGCTTATATGATGTCAAATCAATATGGATTTACTGTTTCTGAAATTAAAACAGTAGTTGCAATTACTGCTACATTTACATTATTAATTGTAATGTGTCGTGCATGTATACCATTCAATAAACTAAAAACATTCTTATGTATTGTAATGTGTGGATTATCAATAACATTTATTGTTTTATCAACAAATGATGTTGTGTTATTTGGTACAAAAAGCGCATATGAGTTATTTGGATTTGATAGTTTAACATGGGAAATTTTTAGACCTGAGTTAAGCACTGAGCCATTTGTTGATGCTACAGCTTTATGGCTTGCTGTTACAATGGTTATTTTCTCATTATCATTAATGTTAGGTGTAGAACTTCTTATCAAAAACTTAGATTTACAAAAAGAAATTAATAAAAATAAAACAAAAGAATTAGAAAAGAAATCAAAAAAGAAATATGTGACTTTCAAATAGAGTAGGTAATACCTACTCTATTTTTTTGCCCACACCTTTATTTTATGTTTTTAATATGATAAAGTGTACTTGAAAAAGAGGTGTAATATGAAAACACTAGAATTAAATAATATATCAAAAACATATGTTACTGAAATTGGAGAATTAGAAGTATTAAAAAATATTAATTTTACTGTTGAAAAAGGAGAAATAATTGCAATTGTAGGTCCTAGTGGATCTGGTAAATCAACATTACTTAATATAATTTCAGGATTAATTAAACCATCAACAGGAAATGTTGTAATTAATGGAGATATAGGATACATGTTTCAACGTGATCATTTATTT
The DNA here is from genome assembly GCA_045612145.1 of Bacilli bacterium. Taxonomy (GTDB): domain Bacteria; phylum Bacillota_I; class Bacilli_A; order ML615J-28; family CAG-313; genus CAG-313. The sequence goes on along the minus strand of JAZKYN010000051.1, from coordinate 9,182 downwards.
AATTGGCGTACAGTTTGGAAAAATATATTAATAGGATTAGAAATTAAAAAGAATTTAAAATTAGAAGATGAAAAAAGATTAAAAGATTTATTAAGAAAATATGGGCTTATTGATTTTATAAATCATTATCCACAAGAATTATCAGGTGGAATGAGGCAAAGAATTGCTTTAATAAGAACTTTAGCAACAAATCCAGATATCTTATTATTAGATGAACCCTTTTCAGCGTTGGATTATCAAACAAGAATAGATGTTAGTAATGATATTTATAAAATCATAAAAGAAGAAAATGTAGCTTCAATTCTTGTTACACATGATATTAGTGAAGCAATATCACTTGCTGATAAAATTATAGTATTATCTCATAGACCAGCTTATATGAAAAAGATAATTGATGTTGAAATTAATAAAGATTTAACTCCACTCGAAAAAAGAAAAACATTAGAATTTCCTATGTATTTTGATCTGATATGGGGGTTATTAAATGAAGAATAACTATTTAAAAGAAAAAAGAATAAAAACGTTAAAAATAATATTAATACAAATAATTTTACTATTTGCGTTTATATTTATTTGGGAACTTTCATCAAATAAAGAATGGATAGATTCATTCTTATTTAGTAAACCTACAAAAATATTAAAAATTCTAATAACTTATATCAAAAGCAATGAAATATATAGACATATTTTAATTTCATTATTAGAAACACTATTAGGATTATTAATAGGAACTACACTTGGTATTATATTTGCAATAATACTTTGGTGGAATAAAACTATTTATAAAATATTTGAACCATTTTTAATAGTAGGTAATGCACTTCCTAAAACTGCACTTGCGCCAATATTAATAATATGGGCAGGTACTGGTATAAAAGGTATTACTATTGTTGCAATTTCAATATTACTAATTTTGACTATTATATCGATGTATAATTATTTCATTTTAATTGAAGAAGAAAAAATATTAATGTTAAAAAGTTTTAAAGCATCAAAATGGCAAATTTTAACAAAATTAATTATTCCAGGCAATATTGCAAATATTATAAATGTGATAAAAATTAATATAGGTTTAAGTTGGGTTGGAGTTATTGTTGGAGAATTTATCGTTTCTAGATATGGAATAGGGTATCTAATAATGTATGGTTCACAAGTATTCAATATGGATTTAGTAATGATGGGTGTACTTACTTTAGGATTAATTTCTTTTTTAATGTATGAAATTATTAATATTATTGAAAAACAAATTAGAAAGAAGAGGAATTGATGAAAAAAATTTTAACTTTATTTATTATTTTAATTACTACTTTTATGTTAAATGGTTGTAAGAAAAACAATCTTACAAAAATTAAGGTTGCAGAAGTTGCTAGATCTGTATTTTATGCACCACAATATGTAGCAATTAATAAAGGTTATTTTAAAGAAGAAGGATTAGAAATAGAATTAATAAATGCAAATGGTGCAGATAAAGTTACTGCCGCATTATTATCAGGTGATGTACAAATAGGTTTACAAGGCCCAGAACCAACAATATACTTATATAATAATGACAGAACAAACTATTTAATTAATTTTGCTCAATTAACTAGAACTGATGGAAGTTTTATATTTGGAAGATATCCGATTGATAATTTTTCCTTAAATGATTTAAAAGGTAAATCTATCCTTGGTGGAAGAAAAGGTGGAGTACCTGAGATGACACTTGAGTATATTTTAAAAGAAGCAGGACTTAATGTAGGTCAAGATGATGATACTAAAGATGTTAATGTAAGAACTGATGTTGCTTTTGCGGCACTTGCAGGATCATTTTTAGATGGTGAAGGTGACTTTGTAACTTTATTTGAACCTACAGCAACAAGTTTGGTTAAAGAAAATAAAGCTTATCTTTTAGCCGCAACAGCTGATTTTGCGGGTGAAATTACATACACGGCCTATAGTACATCTATTCAATATTTTAATAATAATAAAGATGTATTAGAAAGATTCACAAGAGCATTATATAAAGGACAACAATTTGTTCAAAATGCAACAGATGAAGAAATAGCAAAAGAAATACAAAGTTTCTTTTTAGATATAGATTTAGATACTTTAATTAGTGTTGTTAATAGATACAGATCAATTAATAGTTGGTGCCCTAATCCTGTATTTTCTGAAATTGGTTTTGATAGATTACAAGATATAATTATTGAAGCAGGAGAATTAAAATCAAAAGTTTCATTTAATGATTTAGTAGATTTAACTATTGCAAAAAGTGTTGTAAATAATAAATAAAAATATTAACATTTAAGTAGTTCATACTTAAATGTTTTTTATTTTATTATTTTAAAATATTTGTTTTTTATGATATAATCATATAAGAGGTAGAACTATGAATAAAAGTTATGTATTAACAATTGACCAAGGAACAACAAGTACAAGATCTATTTTGTTTAATAACAAAGGTGAAATAGTAGGAAAAAATCAAATGGAATTTACTCAAATTTGTCCTAAAAATGGTTGGGTAGAACATAATCCGGAAGAGATTTATGAACTTACTGTACAAACAATTAAGAATGTTATTAACTCAAGTGATATTGATGTTTCAGATATAAAAGCAATCGGAATAACAAATCAAAGAGAAACTTCGGTTTTATGGGATAAAAAATCTGGGAAACCAATTTATAATGCTATTGTATGGCAATCGAGACAATCTCAAAAAATATGTGAAGATTTAATTGATGAAGGACATAGTGATTTAGTAAAACAAAAAACAGGTCTTATAATAAATCCATATTTTTCTGCAAGTAAAATTAAATGGATTTTTGATAATGTTCTAAATGCAAAAGAAAAATCTTTAAATAATGAAATTTTATTTGGAACTATTGATACATATTTATTATGGAGATTAACAAATAAAGAAGTTCATGCAACTGATTATAGTAATGCATCAAGAACATTACTATTTAATATTAATACACTTAAATGGGATGACGAATTATGTGAATTATTTGATGTTCCAAATTCAATATTACCTAAAGTTTTGCCAAGTAGTCATATTTATGGATATGCAACAGCACTTTCAAATATTGATGAAAGGTTTAAAAATATACCTATTGCTTCTTTAATAGGGGATCAACAAGCAGCTCTTTTTGGACAATGCTGTTTTGATTTAGGAGATTGTAAAAGTACATATGGAACTGGATGTTTCATTTTAATGAATACAAAAGATTCGATTATTCATTCAAAAAAAGGACTTTTAACTACAGTTGCATGGGGACTTAACGGAAAAGTTGAATATGCACTTGAAGGTTCTGTATTTGTATCAGGATCTGCAATTCAGTGGTTGAGAGATAATTTAGAATTTTTTAAAAATTCAAATGATTGTGAAGATTCTGTAAAAGATAAAGACCCAAGTAATGGAGTTTATTTTGTTCCTGCATTTGTTGGACTTGGAACTCCTTATTGGGATAATGATGCGCGTGGTGCTATATTTGGTTTAACAAGAGCATCAACAAAAGATAATATAACAGCAGCCGCAATTGAAGCAAGCCCATATCAAGCAAAAGCAGTAATGGATGCAATGATAGAAGAAGCACACCATGATATTTTATATTTAGGTGTTGATGGTGGAGCAAGTGTTAATAATTATATGATGCAGTTTCAAGCAGACTTATTAAACGCAAAATTAATAAGACCTGTTTGCTTAGAAACAACAGCTCTTGGTGCCTGTTATTTAGCAGGACTTGCAACAGGTGTATTTAGTTCTGTAGAACAAATAAAAAAACTTCATCAAGTTGATAAAGTTTTCGTAAGAAATATATCTGATGAAGAATTAGATAAAAGAATTAATGGGTGGAATAACGCAATTAATGCCACACTATGTTATAAAATAAAAAATAATTAATTTCAGGAGGATATTATGGGATTTATTAGAAAACAATTATTAAAAGTAATAGAATGGAACGATAATACAACGGATACAATAGTATATCGTTATCCAAATACAGATAGAAAAGAAATAATGAATGGATGTCAATTAGTTGTTAGACCTTCACAAGTTGCTATACTTGTAAGTAGTGGAAAAGTTGCTGATGTATATACTGAAGGAACACATAAATTAACAACAGGAAATATGCCAATATTAACTACTCTTATGGGATGGAAATATGGATTTGATTCACCATTCAAAGCAGAAGTTTATTATGTTAATACTAAACAATTTATTAATCAAAAATGGGGTACAGCATCTAAAATTACATTAAGAGACCAAGACTTTGGTCTTGTAAGAGTAGGAGCAAGAGGTGTATACTCATATAAAGTTGAAGATGTTGTAACATTTATGAAAGAAATCTTTGGTACAAACAGAGATTATTCTACAGCATCACTTTCTGAATATTTTAAAAGTATTGTAGTAAGTGGTTTTTCAGATGCACTTGGAGAATCAAAAATTCCAGTACTGGATATTCCGGCAAAATATCGTGAATTATCAGATTTAATAAGACAAGAATTATTAGAAGATTTCAAAAAAATCGGTATTGAACTTGTAAACTTTGTTTTAGAAACAGTTGCATTACCAGAAGAAGTTGAAAAAGCAATTGATCAAAGATCATCACTTGGTGCTTTAAAAGGTAATTTAAATGAATTTACACAATATCAAACAGCACAAGCAATTAAAGATGCTGCAAACAATCCAAATGGTGGAGTAGCAGGTGCAGGTGTTGGACTTGGTGCGGGATTTATGATGGGAAATGCTATGATGAATTCATACAATCAACCACAAACAAATGCACAAACAACTGGACCAAAATGCACAAAATGTGGAAATCAACTTCCAGCAGGTGCAAAATTCTGTTCAGAATGTGGAACAGCTGTTCAAGTAAATAAATTTTGTACAAATTGTGGAAACCAAGTAGAAGGTGATGCTAAATTTTGTGCAAATTGTGGTAAAAGTTTATAATTATGAATGATAATAATATTAATTTAGAAGAATCTAATACAGAAATAGAAGAATATAGTTGTCCAAATTGCGATGGTGCATTAGAATTTAATCCTGATAAACAAGAATTATGTTGCAAATATTGTGGATTCGGAATGCCTGTAGACGGTAAAATTAGTGATGAAGAACATGATTTTTTAAATAATATAGAAGATAATAATACATGGAATTTAGAATCAAAAGTAGTACACTGTGATAATTGTGGATCAAATACTGTAATTGACAATAATGAAATTAGTTTTAGCTGTCCTTTTTGTGGTTCAAATAGTGTAGCTGAAACGAATGAATTATCAGGTATAAAACCACATAGAGTAGTTCCATTTAAAGTTTCCAATGAGTTTAGTTTAGAATCTTATTCAAAATGGCTTAAGAAAAAATTCTTCGCACCTAAAAAAGTAAAAAAAGAAATTCCTTCCTTAAAATTAAGAGGTGTATATTTACCTGTTTGGACATTTGATACAAATACTATTTCTTTATATAAAGGTAGACTTGGAAAACATTATACAACAACAGTTGGTAGTGGTAAAAACAAAAGAACTGTAACAAAAACAAGATATTTTTATATCAGTGGAACTCAAAAAGTAGATTTTGATGATCTTATTATAAATGCTGGAACAAATATTTCTCAAAATGAAATTGATCAAATCTCTCCTTTTAATACAAATGATTCTTATTTGTATGAAAAAGGATATTTAGTAGGTTTTTCAGCAGAACACTATACTGTTAAATTAAATACAGGATGGGAAAATTCAAAATTACTAATGAAAAAACAAATAGAGCGTAGAATATTATCTAGATATTCATATGATGTTGTAAGTTACTTAAATGTAAATACATCATATAATGAAATTAAATACAAATATGTTCTAATTCCTATTTGGGTAGGAACATATAATTATAAGAATAAAAAATATCGTTTTATTTCTAATGGAGAAACAGGAAAATCTAGTGGAAAATATCCTGTTAGTCCATTTAGAGTAACTTTGCTTGTATTATTGTGTATAATGTTATTAATTCTTTTTGTATATTTATTTAGTTTTTAAGAAAGGATTTATTTAGATGGATAGAAAGACTGTTGAAATAATTAAACAAGCTTTAGCAGAAGATACTGTTGATCAAGATGTAACATCACTTAATTTAATTAATAAAGAACAAATTTTATCTGGAAGTTTCATTGTTAAATCAACGGGTGTTGTCTCTGGAATCGATGTTGTAAAAGAAGTATATCGTCAAATTAATCCTAAAATTAAATTAGATATTTTAAGAGATAATGGAACATTTGTTAATCGTGGTGACGTAATTGCTAGTATTGAAGGACCTATGAGAGATATTTTAAGGGGTGAAAGAGTTGCGCTTAATTTCTTACAAAGAATGTCAGGAATTGCGGCAATAACTGCAAAATACTTACAAGAAATTGTAGGAACTGAGGCACAACTTATGGATACAAGAAATACTACACCATTATTAAGGGGATTAGAAAGACAAGCGGTTAATGATGCAAAAGGTTTAAATGAACATTTAAATCTTTCAGATCAAGTTGTTATTACATCTAATCATATTGCAACACTAGGTGGAATAAAGAATGCAGTTGTTGAAGCAAAGAAAATTGTCGGTAGATCAATGAAAATTGAAGTAGAAGTTGAAAATATGGAAGAATACGTTGAAGCATCAACTACTTCATGTGATATAATTACTCTAATAAATATGACAAATGAACAAATAAAAGAAATTGTTGAATTAAACAACAAAAAGAAAAAAATAAAAGTAAGTGGTAATATTGAACTAAAAAAAATAAGAAGTATAGCAACACTTGGTGTTGATTATATTGCTGTTCAACTTCTAACACATTCTTATAAAGCATTAGACATTCAATTAAGAGTATACAAAAGACTATATAAGTAAAAACAAAGAATCAAGAAATTCAATTCTTGATTCTTTTTATATTGAAATATATTTAAGAATATGATAAAATATAAAAAGAATATGACAATTTTATGTGGTGATCTTATGTTTAACATAAATAACAATTGGAATAAAATATTAAAAAATGAATTTGAAAAAGAATACTTTAAAGAATTATCATCTTTTTTAGATGAAGAATATCAAAAATGTACTATATTTCCACCAAAAGAAGATATATTTAATGCATTTAAATATACAGATTATGATAACGTTAAAGTAGTAATAATAGGACAAGATCCTTATCATGAGGTAAATCAAGCCCATGGACTTGCTTTTTCAGTGCTAGAAGGAAATAAATATCCCCCTTCATTAAAGAATATTTTTAAAGAATTAAATTCAAATTATAATACAAATATTAATTTTAATTCTAATTTAACAGAATGGGCTAAACAAGGTGTATTTTTGATTAATAATGTTTTAACTGTAAGGGAACATCTAGCTAATAGTCATAAAAATAAAGGATGGGAGATTTTTACAACTAATATTATAAAAACATTAAATGAAAAAGAAACTCCAATTATCTTTGTTTTATGGGGAAATGATGCAAAGTCAAAAAAACAATATATTACTAATCCCAAACATTATATTTTAGAATCTGCACATCCTTCACCATTATCTGCATATAACGGTTTTTTTGGATGTAATCATTTTAAAAAAATAAACGAATTATTGAAATTAAATAATATTGAACAAATTGATTGGTTGAAAATCGGTGTTATTGATAATTAATAACAAGGAGGGTTAATATTGAGAAAAATCCTTAGATCTCTACTTAATAGATTAACAATTATTACAATATTTGTATTGTTACAAATATGTACTATGATTTATTTACTATTTTATTTTAATGAATCATATAGTTTTGTTGCGGCAACAACAGTATTTTTTGAATTTGCAATTATAATAGATTTAGTAAATAGAGATATGTTAGCTGACTTAAAATTACCATGGCTTGCAGTTGTAATGCTTGTGCCGATTGCAGGTGTTATAATTTATTTGTTGTTTTCAAAAAATAATGCGAGAAGAAAAGATATTAATAGGTATAATATTAATTTTAATATAATTCAATCTTATATAGACGATTTGACAATTAATCCTGATATCTTAAATCATTACAATGGGCAATCAAATTATATTAAGAATACTTGCTTTAGTGGATTATATGAAAACAATAAAACTACTTATTTCAAATGTGGTGAACAATTTTTAGAATCATATTTAAAAGATTTAAAAAATGCTAAAGAATATATTTTTATGGAATATTTTATTTTTGAAAATGGATTAATGTTAGATAAAATTGTTGAAATATTAAAAGAAAAAGTAAAAGAGAATGTTGAAGTTAGAATTATGTATGATGATTTGGGTTGTATCAATAAACTTAAATTACAATATATAAAGACTTTAAAATCTTATGGAATTAATTGCATAAGATTTAATCCATTTATTCCAATTATTTCATCAAATCATAATAATAGAAACCATCGAAAAATTACAGTAATTGATGGTTTAATTAGTTATACAGGTGGAATAAATATTTCCGATGAATATATTAATGTTAAGAAAAAATTTGGATATTGGAAAGATTCGGCTATTAGAATTGAAGGAGATGCTTCAAAACAATTTACTGCATTTTTCTTGCAAATGTATTCATTCCAAAAAAACACAGGTGAAGATTATTCTAAATATTTTAAAGCAAATACAAAAACAAAAGTAGAATATAATAATGGATATGTACAACCTTTTTGTGATGGCCCAAATCCATTATATCCTGATTTAATTAGTGAAAATATTATATTAAATATGATTAATCAAGCACAAAGATCAATTAATATTACAACACCATATTTAATCATTGACTCTGTAATTAGAAATGCATTAATTAATGCTGTTAAAAGAGGTGTAAAAATAAATATATTCTTGCCACATATTCCGGATAAAAAAATTATATTTTTATTATCAAAATGTAATTATATCGAATTGCTAAAAAATAATATTAATATTTACGAATATGAACCAGGATTTTTGCATGCTAAAAATTATTTAGTTGATGATACAATTGCTGCAATAGGATCTGTTAACTTAGATTATAGAAGCCTTGTGCACAATTACGAATGTGGTGTTTGGATGTATAACACATCATCGATTATGGAAATCAAAGATGATTTTAATGAATTAATAAAAGATTCAATAAAAATTGATATAAATAAAATTAAAATAAAATGGTATGAGAAATTAATATATCAGT
>JAZKYN010000050.1:0-11894 GCA_045612145.1 Bacilli bacterium | reverse complement strand
TGTTTATTAATGATGACAGATTATGAAAAAAATAGTATAAGTTAAGTTTATAAAATTTCTTGAAAAAAAATATAATTAATGTATAATATAAATAGATATTACTTTGAAAGGAGTTTTTCTATGAAAAAATTATTGTTTTTTTTAATAATTTTATTTTCAATCTTTTTAACAGGTTGTGTTCATAAAACATATAAATATGAATTCCATTTTTATGTTGAAGGTGAAAATGGTAACCTTGAAATAAAAGATACAAATTTTTATGATTATGAACTTTGTAAAGAAAGAATACCAACCTGTTCACATGATAATATTGAACAATCATACTATTATGATTTAATTGGTGGAGAAGTAGGAAGTCGTGAAGTAACATTTATTGCTACACCAAATGAAGGTTATCAAGTTAAAGAATGGAAATTTAATAATGAAATAGTAAAAGATTACGTTGAAAATGAGTTTATCGCAACAGTTTCAAGTGATGATAATTATAAAGGTGTTATATCTGTAAGTTTTGAAAAAATCATTTGTAAACATCAGTGGAATGAAGGTATAGAAATAAATAGAACAAATGAAGAGTATGTTATTGAATATACTTGTAATAATTGTAAAGTAACAAAACAAGAAACTTTTATAATACTTCCTGAAGTTTATACGCTTAGTGTAACTGGCAATACCGAATACTTAAAAAACAATATAAACGGCGAATATACTGAAAATTCAATTATTATAATTGAAACACAATCAATAACTAATATTGAAGTATATGCAAATGATACAAAGTTACAATCAAAATTTGATGAAGAAAAAGATTCATTATTATTTGAATTTACTATGCCAAATAAAGATACAATCATTGAAATTAAAGTAATTAAAATAGAAACTGAATATTTAAATGTTCATTTTCTATCTTATGGAGGAACTTTAATTTTAGGAGATGAAAATCAAACAGTAACAAATATTGAAGATATCGAGTATCCCGTTTATGAAAAGAAAGGTTATATTGTAGATAAATATAATATTTCACAAGGAGAAAATGATAATACTTATTATATTGAAGTATTTTGGAAAAGAGATCCTAACATCTTTTTATTAGAAATATTTTTAGATAATGAATTATTTTATATGGATTTCTTTTATGAAAATGAAGAGATTAATATAAATTTACCAACAAAAGAACACTATAATCTATTACAAGACATAGAAATTCCTGAAACAATGCCATCAAATGATGTAAAAGTGAATTTATACTGGGAAATTGAAAAAGTATATTTATATGTATGGTATGACTCAGATCAAATTGGAACAAAAGGATACGAATATGATTATGGGTCAATGGTAGAAGAACCAAATTTAGAAGAGTTTCCGAAATTTTCGAAAAAAGGTTATGAATTTGCTGGATGGGATAAAGAATTTCCTTTTGTTATAGAAGAAACAATGGATTTATATTCGATATGGAAACCTCAAAAATTCCATATAATTTTTGATTGTAATGGTGGTGAATATTTAGAATATAGTGATATTTATATTGAATATGATAGTTATTTAACATTACCAAAAACTACAAGAAAAGGTTTTAAATTTGAAGGTTGGTATTATAACACTGAATTAATTAAAAATTGTGAATGGAGAAGAATATTTGATGGTGATTTAACTTTAGTTGCTAAATGGTCATTTGATGAAGAATACTATGAATTCGGAAAATATCCACAATCACATGTTTCAGATATTAAACTAATAGAAGAATTAAATAAATTAACAAATGTAAATCAAAATGGTTATTATGAATATAATGGAGAAGAATATTGTAAAATAAACGCAACACCTATTGTTGAAAATGAATTATATTATTCAGATGGAACTATTATTACTAAAAAAATAGAATGGTTTAAAGTAGAACCAATAAAATGGATAGTTAAAGGTACAGGTCCTTATACACTTTCAACATTAAAATTACTTGATGTTTCATTATACGATATTGACAAAGATCCATATTCTGAATCTGAAATAAGATCGTATTTGAATAATGAATTTTTAATTAGAACATTTACGAAAGAAGAAATTAATTCATTAATACCTATTGACAACTTAATTACTGAAGTAAGAACAGATGGAGATTCTGTTACAATAACAGGAATCGGAATTAGAGATAAAGTATCAATAAATAGTTTTAATGACAATCCTACAAGAAAAGAACTAACTGATTATGCAATTGCAAGAGGAGCATCACTTGTAAAAGTAACAAATAACACAACAAACACATCTAAATATTATGGATATTGGTGGATAATTGAGCAATATAAAGTTAGTAATACAGTATACAAGCAAACTATTTTTAATCCACATGATAATAAATATGAAGCTGCAAATGGTACTAAAAAAGGCATTTGCATTAACATAAAAATAATAATACAGTTATAAAAAACAAAGAATATTATGTAAAATTATATAAAAAAGGAATGGATTTTATCCATTCCTTTTTAATGTTCTTTTAAAATGCATTATTCATTTTATAAATTTTTTGTAATCAAGTTATTTGTTTTTATAATTTTTTTTATATGATTCAATTAAATCGTATTGGTTTTTTAAACCAATTTCAATTTTTGAACTTTCTTTTGGAATATAATATTTTTTATCTTTAATTGCATCTGGAAGATATTGTTGATATACCCATGCATTTGGATAATCATGTGGATATAAATATGATTTTTGTTTTGGATCAAATGAATAACTATTCTTTAAGTGAAGAGGAAGATTTCCTGTGTTTCCACTATTAACATCATCCATTGCTTTTGCAATTGCAAGATATGCTGAATTTGATTTTGGTGAAAGTGCCATTTCAATAACAATTACACTTAGTGGAAGTCTTGCTTCAGGATTTCCAAGTTCTTTTGCAGCTTCTGTTGCGGCTTTTACTCTAGGACCAATTGTTGGATTAGCAAGTCCAATATCTTCATATGCAATAGCAAGAAGACGTCTTGACAAACTTTCAAAGTCATCGGCTATTATTAGTTTTGCTAAATAGTGAAGTGCTGCATCTACATCACTACCTCTTATTGATTTTTGAAGACCACTTAATGTATCAAAGTAACTATCTCCATTTGCATCAATCGATACATTTGGTTTCATTATGTAGCTTTTTGCAATATCAAGTGTTATATGATTATCTGTAGATGTTAATGCTATTGTTTCAAAATTATTAATTAATGTTCTTATTTCAAAATTAGAAGTTGCTATTATATAATCATAAACTTCTTGATCTATAACAAGTTCTTTATCAATATAACTTTCTGCTCTTTTTAAAACTTGCATCATATTTTCATTTGTTAAATCGTTTAATTTGTAAATGTGACAACGACTTCTAATGGCCGGATTAACTGAATGATATGGGCTTACTGTAGTAAGACCTATTAGAGTAATAGTTCCATCTTCAACGAATGGTAAAAGATAGTCTTGAATATCCTTTTTCATACGATGGATTTCATCTACAATAATAATTGCATTATCTAAAAATCTTGCTTCATTCATTATTTGTTTTAAAACATCTTTTGAATCAGTAGAAGCATTGAATTTAAAAGATTTTATTTCAGCAACATCACATGTTGCAAGTGCTATTGTAGTTTTACCACATCCAGGATTTCCGTATAATATAAAAGAAAATAAATGTTTAGATTTAATCATTTTGGTAATAATTCCATTTTCACCAACTAGATGATCTTGTCCAACAATATCTTTGAATTCTTTTGGTCTCATTAAATATGCTAATGGTTTCATAACAAACCTCCGTATATCTAATTTTATCATAAATGAATAAAAAATACTAAAAAAAAGAAAAATAAAATACTTTATTTATATAATAAAAAGTGGTATAATAGATAAGAAGGTGATTATATGAAGGATAAGACTACTTTAATATTAAAGAATAAAAACATAATGAAAAGTCTATTACTTTTATCATTACCAATTATGGCAAGTAATATTTTGAAATCATTACATGATATAGTTGATATGTATTTTGTAAGTAATATTGAAGGTACTAAAGAAGCAGTTGAAGCACAAGTTTCAGCAATTACTGTTACTGGTCCAATTATTATGATTTGTCAAGCATTAGCATTAGGTTTAATGGTTGCTGGGTCTGCTTTAATGAGTCAGTATATTGGTGCTAAAAATATTATTAAAGCAAAAAAAGTTAGTGGTCATTTACTTTTATTATGTATAACAATTGGTATTTTATTTAATTTGTTACTGTATTTTTTAACTCCTTCAATATTAATTGCGATGGGAAGTGAAGTAGGAACAGAACTATATACTTATGCAGTTTATTATGTAAGATATCGTTCATTTGAACTTGTTGGATTGTTTGTATTGTTTTCTTTTCAAGCAACAAGACAATCAACAGGTGATACTGTTACACCCGTTGTTTTAAATGTTGTTACAGTTATATTAAATATTATATTGACTTTTATTTTAATTAAATTTTTTGGAATGGATATTAGAGGTGCTGCACTTGCGACAGTTATCGCAAATATGGTGATTATTCCTTTTTGTATATTCATGATGATTAAAAAGAAAAATAATATTTTAAATTTAGAATTAAAAGATTTGAAAATTGAATTTCCATATATTAAAAGATTATTTGTTTTAGGGATACCTGCTGCTGTATCACAAGCATTTACATCTTTAGGATTCTTATTAATTAACTCATTAGTAATTGGCTTTGATAATTATATTATTAGTGCAATAGGTGTTGGTAATAGAATTAATTCTCTATTATTATATCCAGCAATGTCAGTTGGATCAGTTGTTGCTACATTTGTAGGTCAAAATATTGGTGCAGAACAAATTGATAGAGCCAAAGAAAGTTTATGGGCTTCTATGAAATTAGGTGTTTTAATTACAGGTATTGGAGCTCTTGTATTAATGTTTATAAGAGAACCAATGGTTAGTATTTTTATTAAGAAAGATTTAAATCCTGAAGCATTTGATATGTGTGTTTATTATTTATATTTCTTAATATTAATTTTACCATTAATGGCAATATTCCAAATGTGGAACGGTTGTTTCCAAGGTGCAGGAAGAACTGAGTTAAGTTTAATTTTATCAACTGTAAGATTATGGGTATTTAGATTACCACTTATTTGGTTCTTAATGAATATTATTAAAATTGGTCCAGCAAGTGTTTGGTATGCAATGGTTATTAGTAATTTTGGAGCAGTAATTCTTGGATTTATTTTATATCATTTTGTTGATTTTAAACCAAAAGTTTCAAAAATGAAGCAAAGAATGCAAAAAATAGAAAGTAACGAAAAAAAGGAGTGTTATAATGGCTAGAAATAACATAGTTTTATATGAACCAGAAATCCCACAAAATACAGGAAATATCATGAGAACATGTGCGGGTACAGATACTTTATTACATCTAATTGAACCATTAGGTTTTAAAGTTGATGAAGCAAGTTTAAAAAGAGCTGCTGTAAATTATCTTCCAAATGTACATTTTAAAGTGTATAAAAATTGGGAAGAATTTCTTCAACAAAATAATGGTAAAATGTACTTTTTTACAAGATATGGAACACATACACCACATGAATTAAAATTAAATGAAGAAGGTGTTGAATACTTTTTCGTTATAGGAAAAGAATCAACTGGTATACCTAAAGAAATTTTAAGAGAACATCTTGATGATTGTATAAGACTTCCAATTAATGATAAAATTAGATCATTAAATGTAAGTAATGTTGCAGCTGTAGCAATATTTGAAGCATTAAGACAACAAGATTATAATGATTTATCAAGAGTAGAACCTGAAACTTTTAAAGGTAAAGATTGGCTTTTAAAATAATAATACTTTTTTGATTTATTACAAATAATATTTTTGGGTGATTTTTTTGAAACATAAATATAAAATTCTTCCAACACATTCAATAGTTGAAAATGATGAATACTTTTATAGACATCCTGAAATGTATAGGTCAAAAGTAGAAGATGATGTGTTTGATACAAATGATGTTATAATTGAAAATAATCAAAAAAACATAGTAAATAAATCTATTAAACAAAGCTAGTTTTATCGAAAAATCTCTAAATAAATATTTATAAAAAAAATAGGCAGTCAATTGTAATTATTTGATTGCCTTTTTTTATATAATATGTTATAATAAAATGATGAGGTGTATTTATGTATAAGAAAATAATAGTTTTTTTAAGTTTAATATTTATGTTATTTATAACAGGATGTATAAGTAAAGTTAAAATTCCAGTTGGAGTTAAACCAACAAAAGAATTCACAGTTCATTCTTATATAAACGATGATGGTGTTTATCAAGCATCGTCAGAATTAATCCTTTCAGGATTAAGTGAAGAAGGGGTTGTTATTGTATGTTCATTATATGATAAAAAAGGTAACTTAATTAATGAATCATATTGCACAACTTCAGCTGATGGAGTTTGGACATTAACATTAGATACACCTAGTTCTGGATTAGATAATTATACTTTAAAAATAAAGGATTCAAATAATATTTATCATCAAACATTCAATGATATTAAATTCGGTGAAGTTTGGTTATATATTGGTGATGAATTAAAAAATTTAAATTATGAAGAAAAAGAAAACCTTAAAGTTGAAGAAAATTCTTTTGATTATAATTTAATGTTCTTTAAAGATAATGAATGGATTCCAGCAAATGAAGAAATATCAGAATTTAATTATTCATTAGCAAATAAAATTTATGAAAATAATAAATCATGGAATAAACATCCTGTTGGTGTAGTATTTGCTACATCAGAAGAGGATCTTATTTATAAATGGTTATCTCATACTGCTATTTCATCACGTAAGTTAATTATGGAATATTTAGAAAAAGAAAATTTGGTTTATGATGAAGACAATAGTTTACATAATATGTATTTAAGTTTATATAAAAATATGAGCTATTCAAATGTTGTTTTAAATCAAGGTATTGCTGATTTAAAATTATTTGAAAATTCGAACTATGATGAAAATTATTTTAGAAATATCTATTCATTACAACTTTATACTTTTATTGGTGAATTAATCCATGAATTTAATATTGCAGACAATATCTTTATATTACAAGATTCAATTAATTATAATCAAAATATTGGTTTATTAAGAACTATTCAATCAGACATAACAAATTATTATAATGTTACAAGTATTGTTCCAACATATGATTTAAATGTCTTTTATGATATTGAAAACGATTTAATAACATCAGATTTAAACGAAATTGAAGGTGAGTTTACTGTAGTCGGATATGATTATGATAAATTAGCTGAAAGAATAAATAAATTTAATGTTAACAATTATAGTGCTACAAAACTTGATCATATTGTACAAGAATATGATGAAAATAAAAATATGATAACAGTTAAGTTGATTTTTGAAAAAAAATTAGATTACAGTGAAGATCAAATCATTAATGGTTTAAAATTCGTTGATAGTAACAATGAATATGTAGAGTTATTGTATTCTATAAAAGATAATGAATTAATAGTTGATTTAATTATTAGTGAAAAAAATGAAGAAGAAATTAAGGTTGTGGATTTAAAATATATTTATTATGCTCAAGATATTGAAATTTACGATAATAATTTATTTTCATCAAATATACCTGTTGTTCCATTTGAAATAAATTTAAAATAGTAAGGAAGATGTGATTTTATGAAAAGACATAACGCAAGAATTATTGCAATAATGAGTTTATATAATATTGATTTAAATAAATATAATTATGAAGAATCATTAGAATGTTTCCAAACAATTAAGAGTTTAGAAGAAGATTATGAGTATCAAGTAGAAATTGAATATGAATATAGTGAACAAATGATTAAAGGTGTTCTTGAAAATCTTGAATCAATTGATAATATTATTTCTAATTCTCTTGTTAAATATACAATTGATAGATTATCGTATGTAGATAGAGCAATTATTCGTTTAGCAACTTATGAAATGAAATTCTTAAATTTAGCAAAAGAAGTTGCTATTGATGAAGCATTATTAATTACTAGAGAATATAGTAGTTTAGAAAATGATGCACAAGTTAAGTTTAACAATAAATTATTAGATAATATTTCAAAGGCAATCTATGAATAATAAACAATTTGTATCTGTAAGTGCAATTAATAAATACATTAATTATAAATTTGAAACAGATATAAATTTACAAGAAGTTTATCTTCAAGGCGAAATCTCAAATTTTAAATATTCTGGTAAACATTGTTATTTTTCTTTAAAAGATCAATTTTCTGAAATTTCAGCAATGTTTTTCTATCCTCTAAATATGAGCTTATCATTTAAACCTATGGATGGAATGAGTGTACAAGTTTGTGGTAAAATCCAAATATATCAAAAAAAAGGTACATATGCTATTGTTGTCAATAAAATGGCAGAAACTGGTGTTGGTCTTTTATATCAAGAATATCTTGATTTAAAAGACAAATTACAAAAAGAAGGCTTATTTGATGATAGCAAAAAATTACCTTTACCTATCTATCCGGAAAAAGTAGCAGTTATTACTGCGGCTACTGGTGAAGCGATTCATGATATTATTTCAACTTTTAATAGAAGATTTCCACTTGCAAAAATAAAATTATATCCAGCATTAGTACAAGGAACTGATGCGCCAAAAGATTTAGTTAGGGCACTTTTAAAAGTATACCAAGATAATGATGCTGACGCAATCATTATTGGTAGAGGTGGAGGTAGTTTTGAAGATTTATCTTGTTTTAATGATGAAACTTTAGCTAGAACATTGTTTGCTTCTAAAATACCTACTGTTAGTGCAGTTGGTCATGAAGGGGATTATACAATTTGTGACTTTGTTGCTTCATTTAGAGCACCTACACCTACTGGTGCTGCAATGGCACTTTCAAAAGATAAAAAAGATGTAAATGATTTATTAATTGATCGTTCTAGTAGATTAAAAATTGCAATAAAATCAAAACTTGTTTCAGATTATAATATATGGAATAATTTATCTAGTTCATATGGACTTGCAAACTTTGAAAAAATATTAAATAATAAACATACTGTTTTAGATTCTTATATTTCAAAATTACAAAAATTTAGTCCAGAACTATTAACTAAAAATGTTGAGAATAAAATTATAGAATCAGATTTAAGAATGCATAATGCAATAAATAATAAATTTAATGAATATAATGCATTGATATCAAATTTTGATTCTAGATTAAAACCTAATCTTGTTATTAATAAAATTAACAAATATGATGATTTAATTGATCAATTCTTTAATAGAATTGTTGATATTAATAACAACGAAATTGCTAAATTAGAAACAATGCTATTTAATATGACTGATAAAATGGTTTTATTAAATCCATTTAATATTATGAAAAAAGGTTATAGTATTGTATATAAAGATGAAAATATTGTTTCATCTAGTAAAGATCTTAAATCGGATGATGAAATTATGATTAAAATGTCTGATGGCGATGTTTATGCAAAAATTAAATAGGAGTAAGTTATGGAAAATAAAACATTTGAACAACTACTAAAAGAATTACAAGAAATTGTAAATAATTTAGAAAGTGGTAACTTATCTTTAGAACAATCTGTTGAGGCTTATCAAAAAGGGATGGCAATTAGCCTTGAATGTAAAAAAAGATTAGATCAAGCTAAAGAAGTTGTAGTAAAGAAAGTTACTGATAAAGAAGAAGTAGATTTCTAATAAAAAAAATAAACGAAAGGGGGTCCTTTATGTTAGACAATATAAATATAGATAGACTTAAACAACTGAATAATAAAGAATTAGACTCTCTTTCAGAAGAAATAAGAGAGTATATCATTGATGTTGTTAGTAAAAATGGGGGTCATTTAGCATCAAATCTTGGAATGGTTGAATTAACAATCGCTCTTCATAAAGTTTTTAATGCACCATTTGATAAAATTATTTTTGACGTTTCTCATCAAATTTATGCTCATAAGATTTTAACAGGAAGAAAAGACGAATTTGTTAATCTAAGAAAATTAAACGGAATTAGTGGATTTTCAAAATATTCAGAAAGTGAATATGATTCATTTGAAGCTGGACATAGCTCTACTGCAATTTCTGCTGGACTGGGATATTTAGAAGTTAAAAAAGATAACCCTAGTTTAATTGGAGAAGTAGTAAGTGTTGTTGGTGATGCATCAATTGTAAATGGTTTATCATTTGAAGGATTAAACTATTTAACAATGCATCCAAATATGAAAATGATTATAGTGCTAAATGACAATGAAATGGGAATTTCTAAAAATGAACCAACATTTAATTTTAGTGCATTATTTAGTGCTTTAGGATTTGAATATTATGGAATTATTGATGGCCATGATATTTCTGAGTTAGTCAGATATTTAGAAATGGCTAAATCAATTAACAAGACTGTTGTTATTCATGTTAAAACAAAAAAAGGTAAAGGGTATTTACCAGCTGAAAATGATGAAAATGGAATGTGGCATGGCGTTAATGGTTTTAATATTGAAACTGGTGAGTTAATTTCAAATGAAAACCTTATAACATTTGGTCATGTTTTAGCAAATCATTTAATCAATTGTGTTAATAATTTAGAAAATGGTAATAAAATAAAAGTCATTACTCCAGCTATGTCTCTTGGAAGTGGTCTTGAAGAATTTGCGAAAAAATGTCCAAATAACTTTATAGATGTAGGATTAGCAGAAGAAAATGCATGTTTACTTGCATCATCAATCGCTCATTCTGGATATGTTCCTGTTGTATTTTGTTACTCAACATTCTTACAAAGAGCATATGATCAAATTGTACATGATATAGCTCGTCCTAATGAACATGTAATTATTTGTATTGATCATGCAGGAATTGTCAGCAATGACGGAGATACTCATCAAGGGATATTTGATTTAGGATATTTATATTCAATTCCTAATATCACAATTCTTTCTCCAAATAATTTCGAAACTGCTCAATCAATGATGGATTATGCTATTAATAGTGTAAATGGTCCTGTTGTAATTAGATATTCTAAAGAAAAAATGAATGCTTCATATAATAAAAAAATAGAATTCAATCCTAAATGGGAAATTTGTGGTAGTGGTAATAAAACTGTTGTTACATATGGTATTTTATATAATGAAGTTAAACAATTAGTTGATGAAAATAAAATTAATGTAAAATTAATAAATGCATTAACTATTTCGCCACTTGATAATGAAGTTTTAGATTTGATTTCTAATGATGAAATAATTGTTTACGAAGAAGTATTTCAAAATGGATCACTTGCTGATAGAATGTTAAATTATTATAATGAAAATAACAAATTTGTAAAATTAAAAAAATTATCTTTAAAAAATACTTTCCTTGAAACAGGAACTAGAGAAGAACTACTTAAAAAATATAATATTTCTTTAGATGATTTATTAAAGGAGATAGGAGATTAGTATGTTAAGCAGTTTAATGGTTAAAAATTTTGCAATTATTGACAATATTAACATTGACTTTTCTAATGGCTTTACAGCAATCACTGGTGAAACTGGTGCTGGTAAATCATTATTAATCGATGCTATCGGTTTATTACTTGGTGATAGAGCATCTACATCAATGATAAGAAGTGGAGAATCTAAAGCTGTAATAGAGGGTGTATTTACAAACTTAAGTGAAAATACGATTTCTCTTTTAAAAGAATATGATTTTTATGAAGATGATGATTTAATTATCAAAAAAGAAATTCATAGTAGTGGTAAGACTTTAACAAGAATAAATGGATATGCAGTTAATGTCACTCAACTTGAAGAGATAACTAATACTCTTGCGGATATCCATACTCAAAATGATACTAAAAAATTATTTGAACCTAAAAATTATCTTGATTTCATTGATACAAAAGAATCAATTGATATT
>JAZKYN010000049.1:0-4323 GCA_045612145.1 Bacilli bacterium | reverse complement strand
ACAATTGAAGAAGTTAATAAATCAATTAATTTAGAAAAAGATTTAGATTCAAATTTATTGATAATTAGATACCGTGATTATAAAGGTACTACAGTACAAATGTTAATATCAAATGATTATGAAGAAAAAGTAAGATTTTTTGTTCCAGGAACTAAATTAATTTTTGATGGATCAAAAATTGTAGATGAAGATATAGAATTAATTAAAATTACAAAACCTGGATTATACTTATTAAAAAAATAAATATATAAATGATAGAGGATTGAATTATGATATTTTGTTTAAATTATATCGATCCACTAACAAAATGGTTAGGGATTGAAAATGAACTTGGTGATATAACAATTTGGTCAATAATTACAAGATTTATTTTAGTAGTCTTATGTGCTGGTGCAATAGGTCTTGAAAGAGCAAGAAGAAGACATGCAGCAGGACTTAGAACATACATTCTTGTATGTCTTGGTTCAATGATTGTAATATTCACTAATCAATACATTTATGAAGTATTTGAAACTGGAGATGTCGCAAGACTTGGTGCACAAGTTATTAGTGGTATTGGTTTCTTAGGTGCTGGTACAATTTTAGTAACTTCAAGAAGCCAAATTAAAGGTTTAACAACAGCTGCCGGACTTTGGGTTTCTGCATGTATTGGACTTGCGATAGGAATAGGATTTTATACAGTTGCTATTATTGGTACAATATTTGCATTTATTGCTTTTACACTTTTACCAAAACTTGAAATTTGGTTTACAAAAGGATCAAATACAATTGAACTTCACGTTGAATTATACAACCGTGAAAGTTTAAAAAATTTCATTGATTTTGTAAGATCAAAAGGTGGAAAAATTAATCTTGTTGACTACAATGTTTCATATGCAAGATCAGGCTTAAGTGTATATACAATTAACATGGTTTCGTGGGTAAAAGATGCAACAGTTGCTGTAAAAGAAATTAATGAACTTGAATATGTTAACTTTGCGGAAATATTAATTTAATAAAAAATCAACCGTTTTTTTGCATTAACAATGTAAAAAAATGGTTTTTTTTAACGCAAAAAATGCCAAAAAATCTAAGTAAAATCGATTTATATTAATAAAATTATAATATTCGTTGATTTCTATGTTTTATTATGCTATAATATTTCCATATGTGGTCTTTTTTGTAGACATTAACTACAAAGATCGCTTTATCAAATAAAAAAGGATGATATTTATGAGTAATCAAGAACAACAAAATTCGAAAAAATTAACGGTTCCAACGATACTTGGAATTATATTTTGCTTGATTTTAATACCTATTCTTATTTCAAACCTTGTTTTAATTATTAAAGGTTATGCAAATCCTGGAGAAATTCCTGGTTATGGTAAAACTAAACCATTAATCGTATTAACAGATTCAATGGAACCTACAATTCATTCAGGTGACCTAATTTTAATTAGAGAAATTGATTTTGATGATGTAGAAGAAGGAGATATAATTTCATATTTCGAATCAGAAACACAACGCACAACTACAGTTACCCATAGAGTTATAGAAATTATTTATGATGAAGATGGTAATAAACTTGAATTTGTTACACAAGGGGATGCCAACAACATTGAAGATAGTGATCATGTAACAAGAGGAAAATTAATTGGTGTTTATAAAACAAGAATTCCTATCTTAGGTAGCGTAGCTATATTTTTGAAATCTACTCCTGGTCTAATTGTTGCAATATTAGTACCACTTGGACTACTTGTAGGTTATGATGTCATAAGAAGAAAACTTTATGACAAGAAGAATGAGGAAGATACTAACGAATTATTAAAAGAGTTAGAACTTCTAAGAGCCGAAAAAGCAAAGGCTCAAGCTGAGGAACAAAGTGTTGTTTCTCAAGAGGATGATAAATAATCCTCACTTATGATTTATTAATCATGAAAATCTCTTTATTTAAGGGGGCCACACCTTAAATAAAACAAACGCGATAATTTGATCGTTTTAAAAATTTTTAAAAAAATCAAAAAAATTATGAAAGGAAAGTGAATTTATGAAAAAGAATTTCGCTATGCGCGTTGCCGCATGTTTATTAGTAGTAACTATGCTTTCTTTATGCATGGTTTCATATACTTATGCTAAATTTACAACAAAAGGTAATGACTCAAATGTTGCTCGAGTTGCTAAATGGGGCGTTACAGTTACTGCTGAATTAGAAGATTTATTTGAAAAAGGCTATGTTGATGGGCCTTTAGCAGAATTAACAGATAATACTGCTACAGTTAAAGCATTTGGAGAATATAATATATTAGCTCCTGGTACAGCAGATCATACTGCAGCTGCATTAAAAGTTGAAGGTAAACCAGAAGTTGCTGTAGAAATTGATTATACACTTGAGATTGGATTAAACAATTGGTATATTGATGATTTAAAAGTTGATTTAGATCCAACTGATAATACTGTATATTGTCCATTAGTAATTACTATTGATTCAAGCGTTCGTGGTGCAACAGATTCAAAAGTATTCAAATTAGCTGATTATACTAATAATATCGAAGCATTTGTTCAAGCTATGCAAGATTATGTTGATAATACATTTGATATTGAAGCTTCAAATGGTGAAAGAGTTAATCCTAACACTGATTTATCAACAACTATTAATATTTCATGGTCATGGGAATTCAACGGTGATGATGCAAATGATACTGCATTAGGTAATAATGCCGCTAACGGATATGCTGCAACATTCTCTATTGCTTTAGGTGCAGTTGTTACTCAAATTAACTAATTTAAATATTTAAAAATTATATTATCGATAATATTAAATAAAAGAAAACATTTTAGCCCGCTAAATGTGGCTAATATAGCGGGCTGTTTTCATAAGTATATAAATTTTATGTATTTATGAAAGCATTTTTTTGTTTTAGGAGGTTGTATGAAAAAGATAGATTTATCTATTACTATTCTATTGATTTTAGCCGCAATCTTAGTGACTTTCTCAATAGTTGGTAATCAAGTTACAGAACGTACAAAACAATACATAGATAAAAATATCAGTTTTTCACCTGTTGAAATTGAATATGATGAAGCTGGAAACGAAGTGTTTAACAAAGTTGAAAGTTTCGAAGTATTTAAAGCTTTTTATGATGAAACAGGAGAAATAACTGTTGCTTCAAGTTCAGGAATTGATACAAATATCATAGCTCCTGGAACTAGTAATGAAGTTGTTTTTAAAGTTGATAATACAACAAAAAGAGTATTCTATTATACTGTTATTATGAATGCTGTATTTTCAAATAGTGAAGTTGAACTTCCTGTTAAGGCAAGTTTAAAAAGATATGATGGCGTTTATGTTTATGGATCACCTGAAAATGAAGATTATATTGGTGGTTTCAAAAATATTAAAGAAGAATATGCTTTAAAACCTGATAGATATTCTTATTACACATTTGAATGGGAATGGCCATTTGAAGGTGGTAATGATGAACTTGATACATTACTTGGGAATATGAGTGCTGAAGAACCTTTAACATTAACTGTTACTTTAGAATTCGAAGGTTTATTCAATGCTACTATGACTCCTAAAGGAATCAAAAAAGATGATGTTAACGCTACTACGTTATTAATTGTTGCGTTAGTTGTTGCACCAGGTGTTTTAATTGGTTGTACATCATATTATGTTATCTTAAAAAGAAAGTTATCAATTAAATAAAAAATGAAAAAAACTTTAGTTAACGTTTTTAAGTTTTTTATGATAACAATTGCATGTCTTTTATTAGGTTTTAGCGTGTATAATTGTAATTCATCAAGAACAACAGGCGACAAATTACCAATGCCTTTTGGAATTGGTATGGCAGTTGTTATATCTGGTAGTATGGAACCAACAATATCAATTGATGATATGATTATTGTAAAAAAAGCTGATGAATATAAACTTGATGATATGGTTGTTTTCCAATCTGATAATGAACTTATTGTACATAGAATTGTTAATATCGAAGAAGATATGATTACTACAAGAGGCGATGCCAATAATACTGATGATGAACCAATTCATGTTTCTAGTATAAAAGGAAAAGTAGTTGGTATTGTAGATAATATTGGTTGGTTTATTGATTTTTTAAAATCTCCTATTGTTGTAATTACTGTCCTTGTTTGTGCAATACTATTAATGGAGTTTTCATTTAAAAAAGAAAAACAAGAAAAAAATGATAAGATTTCTAAAATCAAAGAAGAAATTAGACAATTAAAAGGATAAAACATTCGATTTTTAAATCGAATGTTTTTTTATTATTAATTTGATGAATTCTAGCACTAAATTTATGAAAATTGTGTATAAGTATATATAAA
>JAZKYN010000048.1:0-25368 GCA_045612145.1 Bacilli bacterium | reverse complement strand
ACATATAATTTAGAAGAAATAGTTAATATTACTCCAATATATAATTTTATATGTGAAGGACAAAATTTAACAATAAATTCTTTATATGAAATAAATAATAAGTATCATCTAAAAGAAGAAATAGTTGAGTTCTCAGTAAGTTACAAAATAAATTTTAATTATTATTTAGAAGATAAGTCAATTGGTATTGTTACATATTATAATAGAACAATTGATGTAAAATTAGATGACGAAAATAATAGCTATACTAGCACATTATTGTTAGAACCTATTACACAAATTAATAATTTCAAAAGTTTAAAGAATGTTGAAATTACATATGAAATTACTGATGCAACGGGAGTAGTATATTATTAAAAGAATAGAGGTAAATTAATGAAGAAAATACTTTTATTACTTATTCTTATTTTATGTATATTTATTACAAGTTGTGCTAAGAGAGAACCTAATCATAGTGATAGCACTGTTGATGGTATTCCTTTTGAATATTATAATTCTTTTGATTTTAATGAAGAATCATATGATTTATACATAGTAGATAATCCAATATTATTAAATAATGATATTTTAGATGAAATGTTATTAGTAAGTTATAGATATGATAAATTTCAAAAAGAAAATACTAAAACTTGGATAATTAATTATAATAAAGAGTACAATTATATATCAAATATACAGAATAAAAATCAAGAATTTTTAAATGAATTTTATTCTCAAATATTAGGTATACTAGATAAATATGAATATTCACTTGGCACAAACCTTACTCCACATGAAAATGGATTAGTTTTAAACTATGAATACATTGTAGATTTAAATAAAGAGTTCAGTGAATTATTTATTATTGATTTATACATACCTTTTAGAATTTTTAATGCTAATAAAAACCAAACTTATTTTATAAATGTCCCTGTAAAGACTTTCTTAGGATATAGAAATAATAATCAGATAGAGCTTGTTTATGAAGATAATAATGCAATTGTTTTAAATTATGAATTATTTATTTCTTTATCAAATATAACCGAAAATATTTAGGAGGATCTTATGTTTAAAAAATTATTAGTTTGTTTTGCTTTATTGTTAAGCTTATTTGTAACAGGGTGTGGTAAACGCGAAGGAATGACAGCACCTGATTACAATCATAATGAATCAGGTAGTATGGATACTGACATTTATGTTGATGATTCAAGAAAAATTTATTATGAAGCATTTTATACATTCTACACAAAAGAAATAGAAGAGTTATCAAAAGATATTTCAGACAAAGTAGGAGATTTAAAAGGTTATACTGAAAATTCTTCAACATCATACGATCAAGCAACAAAAGTTTGTTCAAGAGCATATTTTGTATATCGCATTCCAACTAATAAATTAAATGATTTTATTGACTATTTAGAAACATTTGATGGTATTACTGCAAGTAGTTTATCATCTACTGATATAACAAGTTCTTATGAAGCTAATGAAGCAAGACTAGAAACATTAAACGCAAGACTTGATGCATATAATAAATTACTTCAAGATCAACACCTTTCAAGAGCAGAGATTATCCAAATAGAATCAAGAATCGATGAAATTTCATCTGAGCTTACAAAATTAAACAATTTAAAACAAAAATATGATGGATTATTAGAATACAGTACAGTTACTATAAATATCACTAATACTAAAGAATATAAAAAAGCAACATGGTTTAGCGATTATTTAGATTATTTAAAAGAATTTGTTAGTGTATTATTTAATATTATTATGTATACATTACCATTTGCAATAATTGCTGGAACAGTATTATTTATAATTTTCTTTAGAAAAGCAAGAAAAAATAGAAATAAAGCAAATAAATAATATTAAAACACCTGTTATATAACAGGTGTTTTAATATGTAGTATTTATCAACAAATTAGCAAATATAGTTTATGATTGAAAAAAATTCTATATTTTCTTTTAAAATGTAATAAATTATGATATAATCTAACATGAGGTGATTTTATGACTAACGAGTATTTATTACAAGTATATAAAAATATTAAAGAAAAAGATAAAAATGAACCTGAATTTTTACAAGCAGTTTATGAAGTGTTAAATTCAATTGAACCATATGTAAATGAACACCCTGAACTTGAAAAAAATGGTATTATCGAAAGATTTGTTGAACCTGAAAGAATTATTACGTTTAGAGTTCCGTGGGTAGATGATAGTGGTAAAGTTCAAGTTAATAGAGGATTTAGAGTACAATTCAATTCTGCTATTGGACCATATAAAGGTGGTATAAGACTTCATCCATCTGTAAATGTTAGCATTATGAAATTTTTAGCATTTGAACAAGGTTTAAAAAACTCACTAACAGGTCTTCCAATGGGTGGAGGAAAAGGTGGGTCAGATTTCAACCCTCAAGGTAAAAGTGATTTAGAAGTAATGAGATTTTGCCAAAGTTTCATGACAGAGCTTTGTAAACATATCGGAGCAGATACGGATGTACCTGCTGGAGATATTGGAACTGGTAAACGTGAAATTGGATTTATGTTTGGTCAATATAAAAGAATTAGAAATGAATTTACAGGTGTTTTAACTGGTAAAGGATTAAGTTATGGTGGTTCTCTTGGAAGAACAAGTGCAACTGGTCATGGGTTATGCTATTTTGCAAACAAAATGTTAGATAAAATGGCAAACACATCTTTTGAAGGTAAAAAAGTTATTGTATCTGGTGCAGGTAATGTAGGACTATATGCTGTAGAAAAAGCAATGGATCTTGGTGCAACAGTGGTTGCTGTAAATGATATCAGTGGAACTGTATATAATGAAAAAGGAATCAACTTTGATTTATTAAAAGAAATTAAAGAAGAAAAACGTTTATTCATAAAAGACTATGCAGCTTTAGACAAAGATGCTAAATTTACTGAAAATCCCAAAGACTTATGGAAAATTAAATGTGATATTGCACTTCCTTGCGCAACTCAAAATGAAATTGATTTAGAAGACGCAAAGGCACTTGTTGCAAATAATGTTATTTGTGTATGTGAAGGAGCTAATATGCCTTGTACACTTGAAGCAACAGAATACTTTATCGAAAACAAAATAATGTTTGGGCCTGCTAAAGCAGCAAATGCAGGAGGAGTAATGGTTTCAGGATTTGAAATGAGTCAAAACTCAATGAGATATGCTTGGACATTTGAAGAAGTTGAAGCAAAATTAAAACAACAAATGGAAAATATTTTTATTGAAGTTTATGATTGCGCAAAACACTATGGAAATGAATATAATACAGTTTTAGGGGCAAATATTTCTGGATTTAAAAAAGTTTCAGAAGCAATGCTTGCACAAGGTGTATGTTAAAACAAGATGATGTTTCATCTTGTTTTTTTATATTTTTTATTAAAATATTAGACGAAAATTTAAAAATGTTGTATAATATTAACGTGCCTCTTTAGCTCAGTCGGTTAGAGCACATGACTGTTAATCATGGTGTCCGGGGTTCAAGTCCCTGAAGAGGCGCCATTTAAAAGAATTTAGGCTTGATAATATGTAAACATTGATTACTAATATCGAGCTTTTTTATTTTGATTAAATTATAATACAGGAGAATTATAATGAATAATAAAAATATTGCACTTGGTTGTATGAGACTAGCAAAATTAAATATTGAAGAAGCAGAAAAACTAATATTAACTGCTGTTGAAAATGATATAAAATTATTTGATCATGCAGATATATACGGAAGTAGAAAATGTGAAGAAATATTTGGTGAAGTTTTAAAAAGAAATCCTAATTTAAGAAACAAAATAATAATCCAATCAAAATGTGGAATAAAAAAAGGATATTATGACTTATCAAAAGATTATATCATTAAACAAGCAGAAGAAAGTATTAGACTATTAAATTGTGATTATTTAGACATTCTTTTACTTCACAGACCAGATGCTTTAGTAGAATATGAAGAAGTAAATGAAGCATTTAATTACTTATATGAAAAAGGACTTGTAAAAGAGTTTGGTGTTTCAAATATGAATCCAGTTCAAATTGAACTTTACAATAAACATTTAAAACATCAAATTAAACATAATCAAGTTCAATTGAGTATTGTTCATTCTCATTTAATAAGTGAAGGTATATTTGTTAATATGAGTGAAAATGAATCTTGTAGTAGAGGTATAAGCTTAATTGAATACTCAATGCTAAAAGATATTAATTTACAAGCTTGGTCACCAGTTATGGCTTCATGGGATGATGGATGCTTTATTGATAATCCTAAATATGAAAAACTAAATAAAAAACTAGATGAATTAGCAAATAAATATAATGTTGAAAAAAATGCAATAGCGATAAGTTGGATATTAAGACATCCAGCTAATATTATACCTATTGTAGGTACTACATCAATAACACATTTACAAGAAATGTTAAAAGGTAAAAATATAAAATTAACAAGAGAAGAATGGTATAGCTTATATTTAGAATCAGGTCATGTATTGCCATAAAAGGAGAAATAATGAAAATAAACATTACAGCTGGTGATTGCTTAAATAATATTTTAGTTAATATATATAAAGATGAAACTTTCGTACCTTTTAGAGAAGCTATGAACGTAGGAAATTATAAAAGTGAACTTTTTTCAAAAGAATTTCTAATTGAAAGATCAGTTACTCATAATGTTTCTTTAGATGAGTACAAAGAAAAAATTAATGTTTTTTTAGAGATAATTAAAAATATTAACAAATATCAAGAAATAAAATTATGGTTTGGAAACGATGATTTTTGTTTAGAAAATTTAAAAATCGTATTACAAACAATATTTTTAAATAACTACAAAGGTTCTATAATATTGAATACAGTTGTTGAAGAAACTGGTGAAATTATTAATAGCAAAATCATAAAGTAATTAAAAAGTCAATGCATAAAATTTATGCGTTGACTTTTAATATTTCTTTATGATTTATTTGACAAAATCCGAAATCGGAGTTATAATATTTAAGTATGTTTTAAGAAGGTGATTCAAATGAACAATATAGAAGAAGAAAGAAATAGATATAATAAAATATATTGCCAATATAATAAATTGTATCATGAAATAGCAATTAAATCAGAATTCACGGATACAACTCTTTGGATATTTTATTCATTATATAAATCAAAATCCCCATTAAATCAAAATGATTTAGCTTCATATATAGGAGTACCAAAACAAACAGTAAACTCTGCTGTTAAGCAATTAGAAACACAAGGTTTTCTTGAACTCATAAAGAAGGAAAAAGAAAAAAACTGTAAAATTATTGTTTTAACACAAAAAGGTATTAATAAATGTGAAGAAACGGTAGCTCATTTAATAAAAGCAGAAAGAAATTCATTTACAAAACTAACAAATGAAGAAAGAAAATTATTTGTTGATATGTATGAAAAAAGATTTAATATTTTTAATGAAGAATTAAAAGAATTTTTAAACAATTAAATTTGGACAGGAGGAAAATATGATATTTGGAAAATATATTAATAAATATTATTTGAAATATTGCTTATTATTATTAATAGGTATAATTGCACTTGTTGCTGTTGACTATGTACAGACATATATTCCAGAATATTTAGGTGATTTAGTTAACCTATTTGACGGAAAAGATACAGCAAGTGTTAATATGGATGTATTGTTAGAAATAATAAAAGGTGTATTAATAGTCGCATTAATAATGTTTTTTGGAAGATTTTTATGGAGAATAACTTTGTTAAATGCTTCTCAAAAAATTGAAGCATCAATTAGACATGAAATGTTTTTAAAAAGTGAAAGATTGTCACAAAGATTTTATCATGAAAATAAAGTTGGTTCTGTAATGGCATGGTTCACAAACGACCTTGAAACAATTGAAGAAATGTTTAGTTGGGGAACAATGATGACTGTAGATGCTTTGTTTTTATCAGTTATCGTTATTATCAAAATGATAAAACTTGAATGGGTATTATCATTAATTATTTTCATACCAATTATCTTAATTGTTATCTGGGGTGCATTAGTAGAAAAACACATGTCACTAAGATGGGAAAATAGACAAAAAGCATTTGACAATTTATATGATTTTTCTCAAGAAAATTTTACTGGTATTAGAGTAATCAAAGCATTTGTCAAAGAAACAAAAGAAATTCATGCTTTTGCGAAAGTTGCTAAAAAGAATGCTGATGTTAATATTGACTTCGTTAAAGTATCGGTTTTATTTGATGTATTTATTTCGATAATTATATCAGCTATTATGGTTATTATTCTTGGATTTGGTGGATGGTTCATCTATTCATTTTCAACAGGAAATCCAGTTGTTATTTTCAATCATGTTATTGATATGAATGCAGGTGAACTTATTACATTCTTGGGCTTTTTTGAAACACTTATATGGCCAATGATGTGTCTTGGGCAAATTGTATCAATGAGATCAAGAGGTAAAGCATCATTAAAAAGAATTACGGCTTATTTGGATCAAGAAGAAGAAATTAAAAGTCCAAAAGATGCGATAGTACTTGAGAATGTAAGAGGTAAAATTACATTTAAGGATTTTTCTTTCTCTTATCCTAATTCTAATAAAGAATCATTACACAATATAAACTTAGAAATCAAATCTGGTGAAACAATTGGTGTTGTTGGTAAAATTGGTTCTGGTAAAAGTACATTTGCAAATGCACTCTTAAGATTATATAATCTAGAAAAAGGATCATTATTTATCGACGATATTGATATTATGGATTGTAACATTGCAAGTGTAAGAGATAACATAGGTTATGTACCACAAGATAACTTCTTATTTAGTGATAAAGTGAAAAATAACATTGCGTTCTTTAATAAAAACATTGAAGAAGAAAAAATCATTGAAGCAGCTAAATTTGCTGCAGTGCATGACAATATAGTAGATTTTAAAGAAGGCTACGATACTATATCTGGCGAACGTGGTGTAACTTTATCTGGTGGTCAAAAACAAAGAATATCTATTGCTAGAGCATTTATTAAAAATGCTCCAATAATGATTTTAGATGATTCCGTATCAGCAGTTGATGTCAAAACTGAAGAAACAATTTTAAATAATATTAAAGAACAAAGAAAAGATAAAACAACAATCGTTATTGCGTCACGTGTTTCAACGGTATCACATATGGATAGAATTATCGTATTAAATGATGGTAAAATTGAAGCATTTGATAAACATGAAAAATTACTTGAAATATCACCAACATATGCAAAAATGGTGCACCTTCAAGAACTTGAAAAAGAAGTTGAAGGAGGTGTAAAATAATGCAAGCACAAACTGATTTTGAAAAACTAAAAGGTGATAAAAAGATACCTGTTAAAATAATGTTAAAAAGAATATTTAAATATGTTAAACCAGAACTTGGAAACTTTATAATCGCATTTGCATTATTGGTTTTGAATGTTTTATTAGATATCGTATTACCAATGATTTTAGGTGAAATAACAAACATATTAAAACTAGATAATATTGATTTAAAATATGTTTTAATAATGGCTGGAGCATACTTTGCAATTGGTGCTGTAAACATGGTATTCATTTATTTTGAATCAATGCTATTACAAAGAATTGGACAAAGAATAATTTACAAATTAAGAGTAGAAGTATTTACTCACATTGAAAATATGAGTTTAAATCAATTTAATGAAATGCCTGTTGGTTCACTTGTAACACGTGTTGCAAACTACACTGCATCCATGTCTGATTTATTTACAAATATACTTGTAAATGTTTTAAGAAATGTGTTAACAGTTGTTGGTGTTTATGCAATTATGATTTATATTTCACCAAAACTTTCACTTGTATTATTATCAATAGTTGTAATTATTTTTGTTTCTTCATTAATATTTAGAAAAATAGTTACAAAAGTCTTCAGAAATGAAAGAAGATTAATTTCAGATATGAACACGTACTTAAACGAAAATTTAAGTGGAATGAAATTAACACAAATTTTTAATCAAGAAAAAGTAAAAGAACAAGAATTCTTAGAAAAAAATGAAAAGTTAAGAAAAGCACGTTATATGATTGTTCTTTGTTTTGGAACATATAGACCATTTATTACTTTATTAAATTATATTGCTATAGCAATAACATTCTATATGGGTGTTACTTTAGGACTACTATCTGGTGCAATCGTTTCATTCTACTTATACTTATCAAAATTCTTTAATCCAATTCAAAACCTAGCTGACCAATTAAATAATATTCAAAAAGCATTAACTGCATCTGAAAGATTATTCAACTTATTAGATGTTGAACCAGATGTAAAAGATAGACCTGATGCAATTGAAGTAGAAAACTTTGAAGGTCATATTGAGTTTAAAAATGTTTGGTTTGCATATGAAGGTGAAGACTGGATTCTAAAAGACGTTTCATTTGAAATAAAGCCAAAAGAATCATGTGCATTTGTTGGCGCAACAGGTGCAGGTAAAACAACAATTTTAGGTTTAATTGTAAGAAACTATGAAATTCAAAAAGGTCAAATATTAATTGATGGAATCGATATAACAAAAATAAAAATCAAATCATTAAGAAAAGCAATCGGACAAATGTTACAGGATGTATTTTTATTTAGCGGATCTATTAGATCGAATATTACACTTCATGATGAATCATTTACAGATGAAGAAATTCTTCAAACTTGTGAATATGTAAATGCCGATACATTTATTAGTAAACTTGATAAAGGTCTAGATGAAGAAGTAATTGAAAGAGGTGAAAACTTCTCTCAAGGACAAAGACAATTATTAAGTTTTGCAAGAACAGTATTACATAAACCACAAATATTAATCCTTGATGAAGCAACTGCAAACATCGATACTGAAACTGAAGTAATTATTCAACAATCATTAGAAAAGATAAAGAATATTGGAACAATGTTAGTAGTTGCACATAGACTTTCAACAATCCAACATGCTGATCAAATAATTGTTTTACAATACGGTGAAGTCGTTGAAAAAGGAAATCATCAAGAGTTATTAAAGAATAAAGGATATTATCATAAATTATATCAATTACAATTTGAAGAAAGATAATAAAGTAATTTGCAATTAAATAAAATATATGATATAATATTTAAAAGAAGGGGGATTATAAAATCCCCCTATATTATTTAAATAGGTGAAATATGTTTACATTAAATCATTTTATATTATTATTTATTTCAGCAGTTGTAATTTTTTTATATTTATTTTTAAATAAAAAATTTAATCTAACTTTAAAACAAAATATAACAATACTTTTTATTGTATCAGTAATAAGTGAAATAATCAAAATATTTTCAAACATTGTACTAATTGAAACAATTGATCAAGTAACTAATACAGTTATTTTTGATGAAAGTGGTTATTATTTGGATCAATCAACTCTACCATTTCATTTATGCGCTATTCAATTAATTTTATTTGTTGCTTTACAATTTTTTGTAAAAAATAAAAAAACACAAGATCATATACTTTGTTTTATGTTTCCGACTATGTCACTTGGAGCTTTAATAGCTTTATTTATCCCAACAGAAGGTGTATCTTTTGCAGTACCACAAGTATATGAATACTTTTTACATCATGCATTTTTAGTTGCATTTGGAATTAATTTAATTATGTCAAAATTTATAAAGATTGATTTCAAAGTAATTTTAAGAAACTATGGATATTTAATTGGATATATGGTTATATGCTTATGGCTTAATAGTGCATTAAGTTATGCTCATACAAATTATATGTTTTTATCAAGACCACCAATGGAAAACTTACCATTTCTTAATTTAGATAGTGGATGGGTTGTGTATTTTTTTAGAATATTTGCTGTTGGTGCAATTTCAGTATTCTTATTGCAATTTCCATTTGCTTTAAAAAACAAAAAACAATTAACCAAAGAGAACTAATTTAATTAGTTCTCTTTTGTTTGTCTTCGAAATACGAACAAATGTCTTGCAACGAAAGACAAAATATGGTATAATATTAACAATATGAGGTGACTATATGTTTACAAGTACAAGACAAAAATTACAATTTAATGCAAGTAACTGTATAATAAAAGGAATAAGTGATGAAGGTGGTTTATTCATTTATGATAAATTAGATAAATTTCCATTTAATAAGTCTTATTTGAATTTATCATATCAAGAATTATCTTTTAAAATATTAAGATTTTTTTTAAATGATTTCACAGATGATGAAATAAATGAAGTAATAAATAAATCATATAATAATAAAAATTTTAAAGAATGCATGGTTAATTTAAAGTCATGTGATAATGCAACATTCTTAGAATTATTTCACGGTCCTACAATGGCTTTTAAAGATATGGCACTAACTATTCTTCCAAATCTTTCAAGAGTATCAAAAGAAAAACAAAATAATAAAAAAACAACGCTAATTTTAACAGCAACAAGTGGAGATACAGGTGGTGCTGCACTTTCTGGATTTGGTAAAGCTGAAAATACAAAAATTATTGTTTTATATCCAACAGAAGGAGTTAGTGATTTCCAAGAAGCACAAATGCATTATTATACAAATGAAAATGCAAAAGTATTTGCTGTTGAAGGAAATTTTGATGATTGCCAAAATTTAGTGAAAAAAGTTTTTACAAGCGATATTAAATTAAATAATTTAGAACTATCATCTGCAAATTCAATTAATATTGGAAGATTAATCCCTCAAATAATTTATTATTTCTATGGATATTTACAAATGGTAAATAAAAAAGAAATAGAATTTGCAGAAAAAATAAACGTATGTGTTCCAACAGGGAATTTTGGGAACATCTTAGCATGTTACATTGCAAAAGAAATGGGATTATATATCGATAAAATTATTTGTGCAAGTAACGAAAATAAAGTATTAACAGATTTCTTTAATACTTATACTTACGATAAAAATAGACCTTTTTATGTAACAAATTCTCCAGCAATGGATATTTTAATTTCATCAAATTTAGAAAGACTTCTTTACATTGTAACAAATCAAAATGAAGAAGAAGTAAAGAAAATGATGAATGATTTAAAAGAAACAGGTAAATTTTATTTAAAAGATGAATATCAATATAAACTAAAAGACTTTATCGCAACAAGTGTAAATAAAGAAGATACTGTAAAAATCATTAAAAAATGTTATGATCAATATAATTATTTAATTGATCCGCATACTGCAGTTGGATATGGTGCATATCTAGAAAATATAGATAAATTAAACGGAAAAACACTTATTGCTTCAACTGCAAGTCCATATAAATTCGTTGAAACAATAGATGAAATATTTAAAACGAATAAAGATGGTTTCGATCGAATTAAAGAGATTAATAAAGAAACAAATCTTACTATTCCAGATATTTTAACAGAAATTTACAATAATGAATTTAATAAAACTGTTTGGAAAAAAGACGAAATGGAAAACAACTTAAGAAAGCTAATTGGTGAATTAGATGAAAATTGTTAGAACATTTGCAACAAGCGCAAATATTGGGCCAGGATTTGATACACTTGGTATATGTTATGATGTATATAATGAATATAGTTTTGAAATTTCAAAATCATTTTGTTTAGAAAAATTTAAAAAAGAATTCTCATGTCCTGATTCAAATTTAATAATAGATAGTTATAAAAAAACATTTGAATTTTTAAATAAAGAGTTAATAAAAATAACTTTAAAAGAAGAAGTTCAAAACATTCCCGAAAGTAGAGGAATGGGAAGTAGTGCATCATGTATAGTAGCAGGTGTTTTAATTGCTAACGAAGTATTAGGAAATATTTTATCAAAAGATGAAATATTTAATATTGCTGCAAGCTTAGAAGGACATCCAGATAATGTTGCACCACTTATTTTTGGCGGTTTTACTTCAAGTTATAAAAGTGATAAATTTTACACAAATCAATTTAATGTAAATAGTGATTATAAATTTTTATTATTAATTCCACCATTTAAATTATCAACTAAAATGGCAAGAGAAGTTTTACCAAAACAAGTAGATATGCATGTAGCAACATCAAATATTGCAAATACAATATCAACAATTTATGCTCTTCAAAATGGAGACATTGATCAATTAATTAGAGCTAATAATGACTTATTACATGAACCATATAGACTTTCATTAATTGAAAATGCAGATATTATTAAGAAAATTGCTAAAGAAAATAATGCTTCAGCATATATTAGTGGAGCAGGTCCAACAATGCTTGTTATTAGTAAATGTGACATTAGTGATAAATTTATTCTTGAAAATTGGGAAAAGGTATTAGTGAATATTAATAATGAAGGAGCATTTGTATATGAAAAATAGTGAATATTACATTGTTCATCAGTCAATATTACCTGAATATTTTGAACAAGTTATAAAGGTAAGAGAGTTAATAAATGATAAAGGTTATTCAGTAAGTGATGCTTGTAAATTAGAAAATATCAGTAGATCTACTTATTATAAATACAAAGATTATATTTTTAGAACTGGGAAAAATAGTGGTACAAAAGCTTTATTTAGTATTAAAACTGCTGATGAGAAAGGAACTTTATCAAGTATATTACAACTAGTTTATAATCTTGGTGGAAATATTATTTCAATAAATCAAAGCACACCAATTGATCAAAGTGCATATATAAATATTGCAATTGATGTATCAGAATTAAACAATACAATTGAATATTTAACAGAAGAAATTAAACAGCTTCCATCAATTAAAGCTGTTGATATCATAGGAGTAGAATAATGAAAATTGCAATATTAGGATATGGTGTTATTGGTAAAGGTGTTTACGAAATAATATCAAAAACATATGATATAGAAGTAGTTAAAATATTGGAAAAAGAGGAAAAATTTGATAAAACAAAAATCGAACTTTTCACAAATAACATTGAAAATATAATCAATAATAAAGAAATTGATCTTGTTGTTGAAGTATTAGGTGGATATGATTTTGCGTATAATTGTATAAAAAAATGTTTAGAAGCTAAAAAACATGTTGTTACAGCTAACAAAGAAGTTGTAGCAAAATCAATAGACACACTAATAAATCTTGCAAAAGAAAATAATGTAATCTTCCAATTTGAAGCAAGTGTAGGCGGAGGAATTCCAATTATTAAAAATTTAGTAGAAATTATAAAAACTAGTGAAATAACTGAAATCACAGGAATTTTAAATGGAACAACAAATTTCATTTTAACTAAAATTAATGAAGGAATGTCTTATGATGATGCACTAAAACTTGCACAACAACTTGGATTTGCAGAAAGTGATCCTACAGCTGATGTCGAAGGATTCGATATGATGAGAAAAATAGCAATTCTATCTAACTTGTCATGGAATACAAAAATAGAATTAGATGATATAAATCACATAGGGCTTACTTCATTAACAGATGAAGATTATAAATATGCTAAAGAAAATAATAAAGTTATTAAATATGTAAGTTTTGCGAAAAAAGAAAACAATAATATAGAAATTGGAATTAAACCAATTTACATTGAGAAAAATCATATTTTAGCAAGCGTAAATAATGAAACAAAT
Source organism: Bacilli bacterium (assembly GCA_045612145.1). Classification (GTDB taxonomy): domain Bacteria; phylum Bacillota_I; class Bacilli_A; order ML615J-28; family CAG-313; genus CAG-313. The sequence continues at coordinate 11,872 of JAZKYN010000048.1, read as the reverse complement.
TGTGTAATATTAAATACTACACCAAATGATGAATTAATATTTATTGGTAAAGGTGCAGGAAGTTTACCTACAGCTGCAAGTGTTGTTGGTGATATTTATAATATTATTAACAATAGATGTATATGCGAATATAAAAATATAAATAAATTTGAAATTAATAGAGGTAAATAGACATGAAGAAATATAATGTTGCAGTAGTGGGTGCTACTGGTCTAGTGGGAAGAACATTTTTAAAAGTATTAGAAGAATATAATTTCCCAATCAATAACTTAATACTTTATGCTTCAGCAAGAAGTAAAGGAAAAGTTGTTACATATTGTGGAAAAGAATATGTTATAGAAGAATTAACAAAAGATTCATTTGATGGTGTTGAAATTGCACTATTTAGTGCAGGTGGATCAATATCACAAGAATATGCTCCAATTGCAGAAGCAAAAGGTGCTGTTGTTATTGATAACTCAAGTGCTTGGAGAATGCATGAAGATTGTGCACTTGTAGTTCCTGAAATCAACTTAGATGATATTTATACAAAAAGAAAAATTATTGCAAATCCTAACTGTTCAACAATTCAATCAGTTTTACCGCTTAAACCATTAAGTGATAAATATGGATTAAAAAGAGTAGTTTACACAACATATCAAGCTGTTGCTGGGTCTGGACAAAAAGGTGTAGATGATTTAAGAAGAACAAAAGAAGGACAAAAACCTGAATTTTATCCTTATGATATTTCAAATACATGTATTCCAGAAATTGATTCATTCTTAGATGATGGTTATACTAAAGAAGAGATGAAAATGGTAAATGAAACAAGAAAAATTCTTCATTTAGAAAATCTTCCTGTTTCAGCAACTTGTATCAGAGTTCCTGTTGAAGTATGCCATGGTGTAATGATTCAAGTAGAACTTGAAAAGGAATTCGATTTAGAAGAAGTAAAACAAGTACTTGCATCACAAGAAGGAGTTGTTCTTTATGATGATCCTAAAAATCATATTTATCCAAACTCAATTGTAGCAAAAGATAAAGACCAAGTATTTGTTGGAAGAATTAGAAAAGATATTTCTACAAAAAACGGGTTGCTTCTTTATTGTGTAGCAGATAATGTAAGAAAGGGTGCAGCAAGCAACGCAGTACAAATTGCCCTTGCAATGGTAAAGAAAGATGCTTAAAGTAGTAAAATTTGGTGGTTCAAGCTTAGCTAATAGCAACCAATTTAAAAAAGTAAAAAATATCATTGAACAAGACGAATCAAGAAAATTCGTTGTTGTTTCAGCAATGGGTAAATCAGATAAAAATGATTATAAAATTACAGACTTATTATATCTAACAGCAGCTCATTTAAAATATGGAGTAGATGCAAATTCTGTATTTGATATTATCAAACAAAAATATCTAAATGCAAGAGATGAACTTGGATTAAAAACTAATCTTGAAAGTGAATTTGAAAAATTAGAAAAAACGTTCTCAAAAAATATTGATGAAGAAATGCTAGTAAGTAGAGGAGAATATTTTGCCGCAATGCTAATGGCAGATTATCTTGGCTATCATTTCGCTGATAGTAAAGATTACATTCTATTTAATTATGATGGAACTATCAATGAAGCAAAAACAAAAGATGCAATAAAGAATCTTGTTTCAGTACATAAAAAAGTAGTATTTCCAGGATTCTATGGATCATATCCAGATGGTGCAATCCATCTATTATCAAGAGGTGGATCAGATGTTACTGGTTCAATTATCGCATCAAGCGTATCAGCAGATATTTATGAAAACTGGACAGACGTTTCAGGATTCTTAGTAACTGACCCAAGAATTGTAAAAGATCCAAAACAAATAAAAGAAATATCATACGAGGAATTAAGAGAATTATCTTATATGGGCGCAAATGTACTTCATGAAGATACAATTTTCCCAGTACTTGATTTAGAAATTCCCATCAACATTAGAAATACAAATAAACCAGATGATGAAGGAACAATCATTACATCAAAACCAAAAGATGCATCACAAATTATCACAGGTATTGCTGGTAAAAAAGATTATGAATCAATTACAATCGTTAAAAAAGCAAAAACAAATAAACTTGAAGTAATGAGAAAAGTATTAGATGTATGTTCAAAATACAATGTAAATGTAGAACATATGCCATCAAGTATTGACACATTCAGTTTAATTGTTGAATCAAAAAGTATTCAAAAAAGAATATATGAAGTTATTGCAGAAATAAAAGCAATCAATGAAGTACAAGAAGTACTTATTGATAACGATATTGCATTAATTGCAGTTGTAGGTAGAAACATGGCAACTAAACCTGGTATTAGTGCTAAGATCTTCTCAATATTTGGTGAAAATAAAATCAACGTAAAAGTAATCGCTCAAGCGTCACAAGAATTAAGTATTATCGTTGGTGTAGAAAACAAAGATTTTGAAAAAGCAATACTTTCAATTTATGATTATTTAGTAAAATAATAAAACAAAAAAATTAGATAATGTCTTGTTCATTATCTAATTTTTTTTACAAATATTTTCTTATCAAAATGATGTATTTTTTTCTTAAAAAATGATATAATAGTTTTACATCAAACTATTTGATATAAAACTATTTAGGAGGGAATATGAGACAAAAAAGAATCGGTAGAGAAGTATCGTGTTTAAAGAATTTATTTTCAAGAAATATTGAAAATAATGATACAGTAAGATTTGTAAATGAATTAACAAGTGCAAATGCACATATTCTAAGATTTCTTGCAAAAAATCAGAATACTGATATTTATCAAAAAACAATCGAAGAAAATTTTTCAATTACAAAATCAACAACATCAAAAGTATTGAAACTAATGGAACAAAATGGTTTAATTAATAGACTTGGTGTTGATAATGATGCAAGATTAAAGAAGATTATTCTTACAGAAAAGGGACTTGCAATCCATGAATCAATTAGAAACGTTTTAGACGATGTTGAAAAAAAGGCATTAGATGGCTTTAACGAAGAAGAAATTGAAATGTTATATTCATTTTTCGACAGAATCAAAACAAATTTAAAAAAGTAGGGGAAGATCATGATTAAGACAATTTTAAAAAGCGTAAGGGAATTTAAGAAACCATCAATTTTATCGCCATTATTTGTAGGTTTAGAAACACTTGTAGAATGTGTAATGCCATATGTAATAGCATTATTAATTAACTTTTTACAAAACAAAGAAAAACAAAATATACCTTTTGTACAAGAAGACATGAAAACTATATTACTATATAGTTCATTATTAATTGTACTTGCTATATTATCACTTACATTTGGTTATTTAGCTGGTAAAAACTGTGCTGTCGCTTCATGTGGACTAGGTAAAAATCTAAGACATGATTTATACTATCATATCCAAGATTTTTCATTTGAAAACATTGATAAGTTTTCATCATCATCACTTGTAACAAGACTAACAACAGATGTTGCTAATGTACAAAATGCATACAACATGGGCATAAGAATTGCGGTAAGAGTACCACTTATGATGTTATTTTCATCTGTAATGGCATTTTTAATTAGTGATAAATTAGCTTGGATCTTTATAGGTTTCTTACCTATTATTGGACTTGCTTTATTTATTATCGCAAAATTTGCTATGAAAAGATTTGGTGCAGTGTTTGCTAAATATGACAAATTAAATGAATCTGTTCAAGAAAACGTAAGCGGAATAAGAGTTGTAAAAACTTATGTTAGAGAAGACTATGAAAAGAAAAAATTTAAAAAAGCCTCAGATGATATTTGTAATAATTTCGTAACAGCAGAAAGAATTGTTGCACTAAATAATCCAGTTATGCAAGTTTCTATGTATATTGCGAATATCTTAATTGCTCTTCTTGGTGCAAGATTAATCATTTCATCAAATGAAACATTACTTGAAGTTGGTGACTTAGGAGCATTACTTCAATACGGTGGGCAAATTTTAATGAGCATGATGATGCTATCAATGGTGTTTGTAATGGTTACACTTTCTGCGCCAAGTATGAGACGTATAAGTGAAGTATTAAATGAAGAAAGTTCATTAAAAAATCCAGAAAATCCAGTTATGGAAGTTGAAAATGGAGATATTGAATTTGATAATGTTTCATTTAAATATTCGGAAAAAGCAGAAAAGAATGCATTGTCAAACATTAATATAAAAGTAAAATCAGGTGAAACAATTGGTATTATTGGAACAACAGGTTCTTCAAAAACAACACTTGTAAACTTAATTTCAAGATTATATGATGTTACTGAAGGAAATCTTTATGTTGGTGGAAGAAATGTTAAAGAATATGATTTAACAACACTTAGAAATAACGTATCAGTTGTATTACAAAAAAATGTATTATTTAGCGGAACTATCAATGAAAATTTAAGATGGGGCAATAAAGAAGCAACTGATGAGCAAATCATTGAAGCATGTAAGCTTGCTTGCGCAGATGACTTTGTTCAAGCATTCCCAGATAAATACGAAACACAAATTGACCAGGGCGGTACAAATGTATCAGGTGGTCAAAAACAAAGATTATGTATTGCTAGAGCACTTTTAAAAAATCCAAAAATCTTAATTTTAGATGACTCAACAAGTGCTGTAGATACAAAAACAGACGCATTAATAAGAAAAGCATTCAAAGAAAATATTCCAAACATTACAAAAATAATTATCGCACAAAGAATCTCATCTGTAATGGAAGCAGATAAAATCATTGTTTTAGATGATGGTAAAGTATCAGGATTTGGAACACACAATGAATTACTAGAAAATAACGATATTTATCAAGAAGTTTATAAAATCCAAAACAAGATTGGAGGTGCAAGATAATGGCTGAAGCAAGAAAAGTAGCTGGACCTGGTAACAGAGGTATGAGAGGTATGGGACCTCGTCCAAAAAATATTAAGGGAGTTCTTCCTAAAATGCTAAAAGCATTATTTAAAGAATATGGTTTTGCTTACGCAATAGTTATTCTTTGCATCGTTGTGTCAGCACTTGGAACTGTTATAGCTCCAACATTCTTACAACAAATTACAGATAATATTTTATCACCAGCTGTAAAAGGAGAAATTACAGATTGGGAAGTTAGACTTATTAAAGTAATTTATTCGATGATTACTATCTATGCATTTTGTTTAATAGCTAATGCCCTACAAGCTCAAATACTTGCGATTGTTGGACAAAGATATTTAAACAAAGTAAGACAACAATTATTTAATAAAATGCAAAGTTTACCAATTGGATACTTTGACTCACATCAACATGGCGAAATAATGAGTTACTATACAAATGACGTTGACTCAATTAGACAATTTATCACACAAAGTTTAATCCAATTTATTTCGACAGCTTTCTCATTATTCTATGCAATTTGTATAATGGTACATTATAGTGTATGGTTATTCTTACTTGTATTAGTTGGTGCATTATTAATGACAAAAATTATTAAAGGTATCGGTAAGAAAAGTAGTGAATATTTCGTTAGAAACCACAAAGCAACTGCTGATATGGAAGGTTTCATAGAAGAAATGATTAACGGACAAAAAGTTGTAAAAGTATTCTGTCACGAAGAAGAAGCTAAAAAAGACTTTGATAAATTTAATGATGAATTATGCTTTGCTGCAACATCTGCAAACAAAACTGGTAATACATTAATGCCAATCATGCATAACATTGGTAACATGATTTATGTTATAGTTGCAATTGTTGGATGTATGTTTATTATTAATAAGATTCCAAACTTAGGTGTATTATTCTATAATGAAGAACAAAAACTAGTATTTGCAGGATTCAACAAAATTACAATCGGTATAATAGTTGCATTCCTTGGAATTTGTAGATCGTTCGCTCAATCAATTGGTAACGTATCACAACAAGTATCAATGGTTGCAATGGCACTTGCTGGTGCAAAACGTGTATTTGATTTCTTAGCAGAACCATCAGAAGTTGATGAAGGTTATGTAACACTTGTATATGCAACAAAAGATGAAAACGGAAACTTAACAGAATCACAAACAAGAACAGGAATTTGGGCATGGAAGCATCCTCATGGAGACGGCACTACAACATATACAGAGTTAAAAGGTGATATTGTTTTAGAAAACGTAGACTTTGGTTATGTTCCTGAAAAACAAGTATTAAATGGTGTTTCAATTTACGCAAGACCTGGTGAAAAAATTGCTTTTGTTGGCGCAACAGGTGCTGGTAAAACAACTATTACAAACTTAATAAACAGATTCTATGATATTCAAGATGGTAAAATTAGATATGATGGAATTAATATCAACAAAATTAAAAAAGCAGATTTAAGAAGATCACTTGGTATTGTTCTACAAGATACAAACTTATTTACAGGAACAGTAATGGAAAATATCAGATATGGTAGACTTGATGCAACAGATGAAGAGGTATATAAAGCCGCAAAAATTGCAAATGCATATGACTTTATTTCAAGACTTCCAGAAGGATTTAATACAATGTTAACTGGAGATGGCGCAAATCTTTCTCAAGGACAACGTCAATTATTATCAATCGCAAGAGCCGCAATAGCTGATGCTCCAGTAATGATTCTAGATGAAGCTACATCTTCAATTGATACAAGAACAGAAGCTCTTGTTCAAAAAGGAACAGATGAATTAATGAAAGGTAGAACAGTATTTGTAATTGCTCATAGACTTTCAACAGTTCAAAACAGTGATGCTATTATGGTATTAGACCACGGAAGAATAATAGAACGTGGTAATCATGAAGATTTAATTAAACAAAAAGGTACATATTATCAATTATATACTGGTGCCTTTGAATTAGAATAAATGAGGATAAAATGGAAAACATAACAAAATTTGAAAAAGTTTCTATTTCTCAGTATAGTAAAGATTTAGAAAAAAATAACTTCAAAGAATTAAACTCATATGAAGATATAAAATTACCAAAAAGAGCAACAAAAGGGTCTGCTGGATATGATTTTTATCTACCATTTGACTTAATTCTTAAACCAAATGAAACAATTCTTATTCCAACGGGAATTAGATGTAAAATGAATCCAAACTATGTTTTAATGATTTTTCCAAGAAGTAGTTTAGGTTTCAAATATAGACTAATGTTAAATAATACAGTTGGAATAATTGATAGTGATTATTATAATGCCTTAAATGAAGGTCATATAATGATTAAAGTAACAAATAATTCACTAGAAAACAAAACACTAGAACTAAAAAAAGGTGATGCATTCGCACAAGGAATTTTCATGATATATGGAATTACATGTGATGATGAAACAAATGAAATAAGAACTGGTGGCTTTGGAAGTACAAATAAAAAATAATAGGAGAAGACAATGAAAAGATTTAAAGCCATATCATGGTTTTTCAAAAAAAATTGGTGGAAATACATATTAGTAATTGTACTTTCTATTATGGGTATTTATTTTGATATTTTAAAACCGGAAATAATCGGTGAAGCAGTTGATGTAATTGGTCTTGGCCAAATAACAGAAAAATCATTAATGACACTTCTAATTACATTAATTGCAGTTGTGTTATTAAAATTTATCACAACAGTATTTAGACAAATCAGTTTAGGAAGTCTATTTCACAATTTATATTACCAAATAAAAATAAGATTTATGAAAAACTTACTATTACAAGATGCTGACTACTTTACTGAATATCATCCAGGTGACTTAATGACAAGAGCAACACAAGATACATTTTCAATGTCAAACGTATCAACACATTTAATATTTGGACTTGTAACTGTAATCTTAACTCTTGTTATGACTGCAATCAAAATGATAACATTAAACCCATTACTTACTTTATATTCAATTTTACCCCTACCATTCATATTTGTAGTAGTAGTAATAATGAGACCGAAAATTGCTAGTAATTGGCGTGCTGTAAGAAAAAAGAACTCAGAAATGAGTAATCTTACAATGGAAAGTGTACAACATGTAAAACTAATAAGAGCATTCGTAAACGAAAAAGATGATTATATAAAATTAGATAATGCCGCAACAGATTGCTTCAATACTGAAAGAAAATCAATCCTAATGCAATCAACATTTGGACCAACATTTAGATTCTTTACAAACATCTCACAACTTGTTGCGTATGGATATGGTGCATATTTAATAATAAATCAACAATTAACTGTTGGTGAACTAATAACATTTAGTTTATTACTTGCCCAATTCTCAGGACCTACAATGCAACTAGGAAACCAAGTATCAATGTTCACACAAAGTGCAGTATCATTTGAACGTGTTACAGAAGTACTAGAAGCAGTTCCTGAAATCTTAGATAAAGAAAATGCTATAGCTATTGATACATTTGATACAATTAAATTTAATGATTTCAAATTTAACTATCCAAAAAGTGAAATGGAAATTATTAAAGGTATTGATCTTGAAATAAAAAATGGAAAATCACTAGGTGTAGTTGGTAAAACTGGTTCAGGTAAATCAACACTTATTAAACAACTATTAAGAAGATATCCAGTAACAGCAGATGATACATTATTAATTGATAATGTATCAATTAATAATTATAAGAAAAATGATATTAGAAAATTAGTTTCTTATGTTCCACAAGAACATCAATTATTTGCAAGAAGCGTACAAGATAATATCTTATTTGGTAAAAACGAAAACTCAAGTATAGAACTTGATGAAGCTATTAAAATGGCTGACTTTGAAAAAGACCTTGCATTTTTAGAACATGGACTAGATACAATAGTTGGTGAATATGGTGTAACACTTTCAGGTGGTCAAAAACAAAGATTATCAATTGCAAGAGCTCTTATTAAAGATGCACCAATCTTAATATTAGATGATTCACTAAGTGCAGTTGATGGAACAACAGAAGCAAACATTATAAAAAATTTAAAACAAATTAGAAATAATAAAACAAATATTATTATTGCACATAGACTAACAGCTGTAGAAGGATGCGACGAAATAATTGTACTTGATAACGGTAAAATTTCTGAAAGAGGTACACATCAAGAGTTAATGAATAAAAAAGGATGGTACCACGATCAATATGTAATTCAAGAAATGGGAGGTGAAGGAAATGATGCATAATCCGGGACCTAGAATGTCACCCAATCTTCCATATAATAAAAATTCATTTGATAAATATCATAAATATCCCGCAGAAGTTGTATTAAAAAGAGTATTAAAATATGCTTGGAAATCAAAATTCTTAATTATAATTTCACTTTTATTCCTAGTAGGATTCACATATTTAGAATTACTTCAACCAAAACTTATAAATACTGTACTTGATGACCACTTACTTGGTGTTCAAACAGTATGGATTGAAAAAGAAAATGGTGATGTAAAATATAATAATAAAAATTATTCAAAAGCAGAATATGATGAAGAAAAAGAACAATATATAATTGAAGATATATCTAAAACAATTTCAGTAGTATATTATGATGGAAGTTACTATGAAACAAACGGAATATATTCAAGTAGTGATATCAAGGGTTTTGATGAAGCAAGTAATACACTTCTACTTGAAGATGATACAAAAATCAACGCAAACATTCTTGATAAAGCAGAATTAAAACAATTTTATGAACCAAGTGTTTCTCCAATAATAAAACTTATAATTATTTATGGTAGTTTAACTTTAGTAATAATATTCTTAAGATATACACAACAAATATTCTTCTTAACTGCATCAATGAGATTAACACTTGATATTAGAAAAGATGCATTTAATAAGTTAAATAGACTTCCAATGAAATACTTCACAGTAGAACCAAGTGGAAAAATAGTAACAAAAATAACAAGTGACTCAGAAGGTGTAAGAGGTTTATATCAAGTATTATTCTCAATTATTACTGCAGCAATCTCGCTTATAATGGTTTACATTGAACTATTTAAAGTTAATTGGAAATTATCATTATTAACTTTACTTGCAACACCTTTAATTCTATTATGGATGACGGTTTATAGAAAAATAAACAACAAATATCATCATAGAATCAGAGAAATGAACTCAGTAATTAATGCTTCAATGGCTCAATACGTTGATGGAATGGCTATGATTCAACAATTTAATAAAGAAGATGCGATGACTGTTGAATATGATGGATTATTAACAACTAACTACAAAAACAAAATGAAAGCATTAAAAATCAACTCTGTATTTGGCGGAGAATTATTATTATTAATTCAAAATGCTTTAGTTGCTTTAATTATTTATTACTTTGGAAGACAATTTCTATCACATGAAGGTGCAATCACAGCAGGAACACTTTACTTATATGTAACTTATATTTCAAAAATCTTTGAACCAATTAGAGAAATATTTGTAAACTTAAATTCTCTTGAAGATTCATTTGTTGCTTCAAGTAGAATATTTGACTTCTTAGATCAAGAGGAAGATAAATACTTAGGATACAATGAAAGACCAAACTTCAAAGGTGATATAAAATTTGAAAATATAAACTTCGCATACGATGAAACACCTGTTTTAAAAGATGTTAATATCCATGTAAAAGAAGGACAGTTTATTGGACTTGTTGGTCATACAGGAAGTGGTAAATCAACATTAATGATTCTACTTCAAAGATTCTATGACTTAAAAGATGGAAAAATCTTAATAGATGATGTTGATTTTATGAACTATACTAAACAAGAAGTAAGAAGTAACATAGGTTATGTATTACAAGAACCTGCTTTATTTAGTGGAACAATCAAATCAAATATTGCTTTTGGAACAAACGCAACAGATGAAGAAGTTGAAAGAGTATTAGAACTAATTGGAGCATCTAAATTTATAAATGATTATCCAAATGGAATAAACACAGAACTTCAATACTTAGGTTCAAATATTTCTACTGGTGAAAAACAACTAATATCATTTGCAAGAATTCTTTTAAGAAATCCTGCTATTCTAATCTTAGATGAAGCAACAGCAAACATTGATACTGAAACAGAACTTTTAATTCAAAATGCTTTAAAAGTTCTTGCTAAAGGTAGAACTACATTTGTTGTTGCACATAGACTTTCAACAATTAGAAATGCTGATAACATCTTTGTACTTGATGATGGTAGAGTTGTTGAATCAGGTACACATGATGAACTTTATAATAAAAACGGTAAATATCGTGCAATGTATGAAGCTCAATATAACAAAGAAAAAAAGACTTTATAAAAGTCTTTTTTTATATCTTTTATTGAATAAAAAATCTAAATATGATAAAATACATATAATAAAGGGTGTATTTTATGAAAATTATCAAACATTTTTTTACAATAACAAAACATCGACATAAAGTTAGAAAATACTGTTTTAAATCAGGATTATATTTACAAGGATTAACTCATGATTTATCTAAATATTCACCTCAAGAATTTTTTTTAGGAGTTAAATATTTTACCGGAAAAAGAAGTCCTATTGGGTATGAAAGAAGAGAAAAAGGTTTTAGTAAAGCATGGCTTCATCATAAAGGAAGAAATAAACATCATCCTGAATATTGGATAGATTTATCTATAGAAGAAAAAGAATATAGACCAATTCCAATGCCACTAAAATACGTTGGAGAAGCATTTTGCGATCATCTTGCCGCATCAAAAGTCTATAATAAAAAAGAATTCAAACCTCAAATGGTTTTAGATTATTACTATAATAAAGAACAATTTTTTTTACCAATGCATGAAGATACAAAAAAATCATTTGAAACACTACTAAATTTATACATATCAAAAGGTGAAAAAGAGACATTTAAATTTATAAAAAATAATTACCGAAAGAAGGTATAAAATGAGTAGAATATCAAAAATTGAGTTTATTGAAATAGATAGATCCATAAAGAATAAATACAGCATATATAATGAAAATAAAAAATATTATATAGAGTAT
>JAZKYN010000047.1:0-8117 GCA_045612145.1 Bacilli bacterium | reverse complement strand
ACTAGGTTCCGAAGAACCTCGTTCGACTTGCATGTATTAGGCATGCCGCCAGCGTTAATCCTGAGCCAGGATCAAACTCTCAAATAGTTTGTTTATATCCTTGCTCCACCTGTTATGTTTAGTTTTCAAAGATCAAATCTGCGTCTATCAACGCGTCCTAAATATTATATCAAATTTTTTTGTATTTGTAAACTTATTTGCTCACACTATTTTATTTTGATAAATATTAGAGAATTTTGAAGAAGATTTTATGCCTCTTTCAAAAAACCTCTAATATTATATCAAATTTTTCAAATACAGTCTAATCATTTGCTCATATTATTTTTATTTTTTATACAATTGATAAATATTTATCAATTGAATCAGGACAAATAACTAAGATTTTTTTAGTTTTAATATTATTATTTTCTATATATTGTAAAGAACCACATAAAACAGCACCACTAGAAATTCCAACATTAATTCCTTCTAACCTCATTAAATCATTCATTATTTTCAAAGAATCTTCTTTTTTTACTAACACTATATCATCTATATATTTTTTATTATATATATAAGGAATAAAGGTAGTTCCTATTCCAGGTATATCTGATACACCAATATTGTTATTTTTATAATATGAACAATCTTCTGGTTCTATACCAATTATTTTTATTTTATCATTAATTTTTTTAATTTTTTTGGATATTCCTATTATAGTTCCTGTTGATCCCATACCAACAAATATATAGTCTATATCATTTTTAAAATCATCTATTATTTCATTAGCTGTTGATTCGAAGTGAGCTAAATAATTATCCGGATTAGAAAATTGATCTATATAAATAATATTTTTTAACCTTTTTGATAATTCAGTTGCTATTTTTTTTGAATATTCCATGTTTTTGTCTTTTTTTATTTTAATCACTTTAGCACCATATTTTTCAATAAGTTTAATCCTTTCTACAGTTACTCCTTCATTAATTATTATAATTAATTTTATACCATAATATGCACAAACCATTGCAAGACCAATCGCTGTATTCCCACTTGACACTTCAAGAATAATACTATCATTTTTTATTTCATTATTTTTGTATAAAGTTTCAATCATTTTAACAGCAATTCTATCCTTACTTGAACCACTCGGATTTTTTGACTCTAATTTAACGTATAAATCGTTATTTAAATCATATTTCTTCATAAATTTTGAAATTTTAATAATTGGAGTTTTGCCAACAGTATTTATAATACTTTCATATATCACAATAATCACCTATTTTAGTATATGATTAGTTTAGAAAATTGTTATATATTGTTTTTTTACTAAACGATTTTTACCAAAAAAAAGGATGTAAAAACATCCTTTATATTACGTTTGAAAGAAACTTCATGACTATACTTGTGTATCTGTTTTCATCTATCAAATAGCCTCTACAATGATCAGCATTTTCAAATATATGTAATTCTTTCTTTGATGAACAATTATAATAAATTTCCTTGCTCATATAAGACGGAACAAACGTATCAGATTCTCCATGAATTATTAATACTGGAATTCTATTTTCTTTAACAGCATCTATTGCTCCATTTTTTTCAAATTTAAAACCTCCGAAAATCAACGCACCTATCTTTATAAATGGCATAGCAATTTTAGCAGGTATTTTTTTATCTTTTAAGACTTTTGTTATTATATCACTTGGTGAGGTAAACGGACTATCTGCCATTATACCAACAACATTAGATGGTAACTTTAATCCTGAAGCCATTAAAACAGTTGATGCACCCATAGATACGCCAGTCAAAATAATTTTTATATCATCTCCAAATGTATCAACAGAATATCTTATCCAGTTTAAGCAATCATATTTTTCCAAAATACCAAGACTAGTAGTACATAATTTACTTTTACCATGTCCACGTTGTTCACACATTAAAACATTATGTTTAAGTGCTTTAGCTAATTTCATACCTCCAACAAAATCTCTTACACCAGTACTTCTATACCCGTGAAACATAATTTGTAAAGGTGCTCCTTTTTCATACTCATAATATCTAGCATTTAAAATTTGATTATCAAAAGATTTTATAGATACTTCTTCATATTCATCTGTTTTAAACTCTTTTAATAGAGAATTAATCTTTTCTAATTCTTCGTCATTAAAATGTCCATTCTCTAATTTGGAAATATTTATTTTTTCTTTATCAACATAAAAAGCTTGTTTATACGCATAAAGTGAAACAAAAAAGGCAACAAGCAATAAAATAGTTAATACATATATAACAATTTCTAATACAACCATCATTAGCCTCTCTTTAAAACGTTATCAAACGCATTAGCATTTTCGAAAAGTTCATCAGATGTATTAAATAATATTTCCGATGAATAAAGACCATTATATCCTATTTCTTCTAATTTTTTAAAATAACTATAGAAATTAATATTACCTTTTCCAATTTTAGCATGCATGTCAGTTAAACCATTATTATCACTTATATGCAAATGTATTAAATCTTCTTTTACTTTTTCAACAAATAAATTAATGTTTTTATTTTCTTGATGAGATGTGTGATAATGAGCAACATCAAAGATAAATTTTAAATTAGGCTCATTAATTTTTTCTTTCATTTCAAAATACTCTTCTGGAGTTTTCATTAATTCATGTGTTCCAATTAAGTTTTCTAGCATGATTATCATATTATATTTTGCAGCATGTTGACATAATTTCTTAATATTAAGGCAAGCAAGATTAATCGCATCCACTTTCGATAAAGTTCCATCTAATTCACCAGGATGAAGAGTTAATTTAATAGTTGGCAAATTACTGGCAAAATCAATCGCATCATAAAATCTTTGCATAACTTCTTCTAAATTTTGATATGTTGCTAAATTATTTAGTTTACCATGAGGAAGATGACATACAAATTCACAATCATACTTTAAATATTTTTTTAATGAATCAATATAAGTTTTCTTGTGTTCTTCATCTTTGTTATATGGGTAAAAAAATTCACATCCATGAAAAACTCCACTCTTCAGACATTTTTCATAATCTTGAATTTCATCTTTTGTTCTATTTGGATTTACTGTAAAACATTTTCTAATCATAACATTACTCCTTATTAATATTATTATACTACTTTTACTTTTATTAGTCAAAACAAAAGTCTATACTTTCGTATAGACTCTAGTATCCTGTTGGTAAACCAAAACGTTCTCTAACTCTTGCTCTATAATATATACCCCAAGCTTTCATATTATCAGCGTTAAATTCAGTTAAAGTAGTATTGTTGTATTTTAAAATTGATGCACTTCCCTTAGTGTTAGAAATGTTCCATGCAATATAACTAATATTTCTATTATTTAAAACGCTATACCAATTTTTAATATAATCAAAATTGATATCTCCATCTCCAGATGATTCCATTCCCCCGTGTTCAGTAATAAACACTGGAATTCCTGCAGCATACGCTCTAATCACTCTTGTTGTATCATGATGATCTGCAGCATAGAAATGATATGTATACATAATATTATCATAACCTATTAATGGATCCTTAATTACACTATCTAAATCAGATGACCATTGAGGGTTACCTACAAGAATAATACCATCATTATTTTTTCTGATAACCGGAATTACTTGATTTGCATAATCTTTACAATCTTGCCAAGTTGTATCACCACTAGGTTCATTCATAATTTCAAATAATAAATTTTCATTATCTTTATATAAAGTTGTTATTTTATCAAAGAATTCCATAGACTCTTCTAAATAATATAATGGATTTTCATCGCCATGATCTTCTGCACCAAGCATATGCCAGTCAATAACAACATACATATCAAGTTCTGTAGCATATTCAATTCCCTTAACAACAAGATTATATAATTTTTCTTTTTGAGCTGGAGATCCAGTACAGTAACCATTTTCACTTGTATAAAGAGATAAACGAATTACATTTATTCCAAAACCTTCTCTTAAAGCTTTAAATGTATCGTAATTAACATATCTACTTGCCCATTGTAAACCATGAGTAGAAAGACCGATTAATTGGAATTTCTCCCCATGTTCATCAACTAAATCAGTTCCATTAACAGAAAGTTTACCATGATGAGAGAAACCATTATTTACAAATTCAATAGTATCGATAACTTCAAAACAATCTTTACATTCTAAATTCTTTATTCCATATAAATCAGCAGTAGCTTCTCTTTCAATAACTTCATCTATATTTTGATGACCAGTTGCTGGAATTTTTCTAGTCCAAACATAATCACATTTTGAGCAAGATTCTTTATGATAGCCATCTTCAAGACATTTTGCAGCAACATCTTCGTAAATATAATCATGTCCTGTTGCAGTATATGTTTCTTTCACTTCATAATCACAATTTTTACAACTTTCTTTTTTGTATCCATTATAATTACATTTAGCGTCAACAACTTCAACTTCTAATTCGTGTTCTTTGATTGATATCACTTCTTTTTTTGTATAACTACATTCTGTGCAATCAAATTCAATATATCCTTCTTTTGTACATGTAGAATCATAAATAGTTTCTATTAAACTATGTTCAATTAATTCTAAATCTTCATGTGTATGATAATTACAATTTTTACAAGTAACATCTATATAACCTTGTTCACTACATGTTGAATCTTTTTTATTTTCAACTAATTCATGATCTTTAGTTAACGTTTTTGTTTCTAAAACTTTTCCACATTCTGTGCATTCTTTATGAATTTCATATTGTTCTTCGCAATTTACATTATTAGGGTAAATCCAATCACTTTCTACACATTCATGCTTTCTACATCCTGTTATGCAAATTAAACATATAGTGAAAAAAGATAATAAAATTATTTTAAATGTATTTTTCATATATGTACCCTCCTATTTATTTATATTATATCACATTTTTTTTGAAAAACATATTATTTTGCAAAATAAAAAAGGTGGTAAACCACCTTTTTTTACTCATATACCGCATATAAAGTAATATTGCCTGTAAGACCTTCAGGTAATACTGTATAAAGATCACCAGTTAAATCACTATTTAAGCTCCAACCTTTGAATATTTTACCTTCACATTTTGGTGTTGGTAATAATATATTCTTAGATTCAATAGTATATTCTAAAACATAATTTGCAATTTCTGTACCAGATACATAGTCTTTTGCGAAAATTTCTACTTTAGCTACACCTGTTTCAGGAGAACCAGTAATAACTGCATATTGTCCGATTTCTACTTTCTCTCTAAAACTTGATGTAGAACCATAACTACTATAACTGCCAGATATTACCAAAACAAAGTCAATATTTCCATAATCAAATGAAGTTGTTCCACTTAAACTTATACTTACAACTTTATATAATTTAGATACTTCATCATATTTTAAACCAACTCTATAAGCCCATTGAGCATTCAAACCACTATTAAATAATTCTTTTGTATATAAATAAATATTTGATGCATATCCATTCCAGAAATCAGAATTTGCAGTTGTATTAATTGACGTTAAAGCACTTCCATTATAAACTGGTTCATTTCCCCAATTACCGTCACATAATTCATAACTAATTTTATATACAACAGCTGTCCAATTAGCATATAAAGTTACTTCTCCACTAGTTCTTTCACTAATCATAATAATTTCATTTTTACCTTCTTGATCAGTTGACCAGCCACTAAATTCATATCCTTCTTTTGTAGGTTCAAATAGCGAAGTAGTTACACCTTCTAAATATTTTAGAGGATTATTAGGATTATTTGTACCACCATTTAAATTATAAATGATATTTGAATATGTTTCTTCAATTTCTATTTCTTCCCATTTAGCATATAAAATTATTTTACCTGTTGAACCTTTTTCAATTTTTGTTACAGGATCACCAGTACATTCTCTATCTAAATACCATCCTAAGAATTCAATTGAAGCAACTGGTGCATTTAAAATAACTTCTTCTTCAATAGTATATTTTACAGGAGTTGTTGGCATTGTAGCTTCAACACCTGTCATATATCTAATTGCATATTTAGTTGGATATTTATTAAATGCAGAAATATTAGTACCTTTAGCCCATTGATGGAATCTAAAGAATATTTGAACTCTATTATTAGATGCTTGTTTATATTCAGCATTATACCCCGAATAAGCAGC
This sequence comes from Bacilli bacterium, assembly GCA_045612145.1. Lineage (GTDB taxonomy): Bacteria > Bacillota_I > Bacilli_A > ML615J-28 > CAG-313 > CAG-313. Next base: position 1,972 of record JAZKYN010000047.1, on the reverse strand, counting down.
TTTTAATGCTTTTAATAAATAAGCATTCATATTAATATACTTACTTCTATATGGCTCTGAATTCAAGAAATAGTTGTTATCAACTTCAGGAACGTAAGTTTCTGAGTTTGTTCCATTAATTGGTTTGTACATTAATGTAGCAAAAGTTTGTTCAAATATATACAAATCAAGCGCTAATACATCTGCTACAGATGTAAATGTCGCTGTACCATTAGCTGTATTATTAATCTTTAATTTATATTTGCCATCAGCATAACTTAATCCATTAATGTTTCCTAAATTTTCTGTAACCCATGTAAATAGATCGTTATATAATTCCGCTACAAATTCATCTTTACTAGCCCATGATTGTTCAGTCATAATATATAAATTAGAATCATATACAATCTCATATTCAATTAATTCATATACAGCTTTAACTTCTAAATTAGAAGTTATATTTTTTATTTCTTTATCACAACCAACAAATTCATATCCTTTTGGAGCAACAACACTTGGAGCAGCAGCAGCTCTTCCTTCTTTAACTTTTGTTTCTTTAAGGATTGTACCATCTACATCTTTAAATACAACATCATAATATACGCTTTCAGATCTATCTGGTAAATTTAATTTACTCATCGTGTGCCAGTCTACTGTAACAAAATCTACACCGATATTAATCCATTTTTGAACATCTTTATAATCGCTATATTGCGTAAATGTATATGTTGAAACTTTAATACCTGCATCTTGATATTTTGCAACCCATTCAGCAGTATTTTCAGTTTGACCATTACCATATGTAACACAACCACTTACATCTAATCCGTAAGTAACACATCTGTTAAATACTGTTTCAGATGCAAACGAATCAACTAGGTATTGACAAGGAATATACTCATAACCATTTTGTTTAACCCAAATTAAACAATTATAAGCACTTGCTAAGAAAATAGTTTGATCTAACATACCTTCTTGTTCAATTAATGCCATAAGTTGCGGCATTCTTGATTGATCACTATTTGAAATACCAGGAGAACCTTTTAATTCTACAACGGCATAAATACCATATTCTTTACAAATTTCTAAATATCTTTCAAGTGTACAAATTTTAGATGAATATTTACCAGTACCGGGCATTTCACCATATTGACTTGGATAACCTGCTGTTCTACTAGAATTTACAACAACATCTTTTAAGTCGGCCCAATTTGTATTTGCGATAGTATATCCTCCGAATGTATCATCATGACAACATACAAATACACCATCTTTTGTTTGTTTAACGTCAGTTTCTAATGCTTGATATTGTAAAACTTCTGCAGCATATAAAAATGCTTCTTCAGTATTAGGAACACCATAATATGACCCTTGATGTCCAATAAACATTACTTCATAGTCCCAAATAACTTCAATTACTCTTTCTATAGTTCTAGTATTACCAGCTTCATCAGATACTGTATAAGTTAATTTATAAGTTCCATATTTTTTGTTATTAACTTCACCTTCAACTACAATCTTATTAGTAATATCACCATCAACATTATCGTTAGCTGTAACGCCTTTTAAAGGATTAAATTCTTTACCCCAATTTAATTTTGTTTCTAATCCACCTTCAACATCTATTATTGGTAAAACTGTATCTTGAACAACTGGAATTTCTATTTCTTCCCATTCTGCTGCTAAATTGATATCCGCTTCAGGCATAACATTTTCTTTAAATTCTACAGCACCATTATACCAACCTAAGAAATTGTATCCTTCGCGTGTTGGAGTCGGAATAACAATTGGAGCACCAGCTTCTGCTGTAATTGATGTTTGTGCTAAAGTATTACCACCATTAACATCTAAAGTTATTGTATATTCTTTCATTGTTGGAGGAACAATAACTTCTTGTTCTTCCCATTTAGCAACTAAAGTAATATTTGCTTCAGGCATAACATTTTCTTCAAATATATCAGTACCATTGTACCAACCTAAGAAATTATATCCT
>JAZKYN010000046.1:0-8198 GCA_045612145.1 Bacilli bacterium | reverse complement strand
CTACTATTATTTTTAGTTCATCTATTGATAGATACATTAAATCCTGTCTAATTATTTTTGTTTCTTCTTGTTTGGAACGATAATTTACTTGAATAAAATAAAAGTCTTTATAATTAGATGTCATTGGTGTTTTTAATAGTTCGATTGTTCTTCTAGGATTGTTAAGTTTATTATAGAAAACTAATAGGTGTTTATATTTTCCATTTTGAATATATCGATTATTTTTGATTTTTTCATCTAAATATTGAATTAACAATGTACTAGATACAAAAATTTGATTATCTCTAGTTTTTCTCATACCTATTATTTGCTCTAATTCTTCATTTAATTTATATTTAAGAATATTTCTCATAGCTTTTTCTAATTTTAATTTTGGCATGTAAGTCTTTATTAATTTTTCTATTTCTTCCCATGCTTTAAAATTTGCGTCTTTCTCTATTTCAGAACATTTATAATTTGTTTCATAATCATATCTACTATCTCTGTTTATTATTTCAAATGCTGTATAGTAATATGCTAAATTATCATTAATCCCTGCATTGCTATGTTTCTCTTGTACTTGATGTCTTATTTCATGAAATAGAGTGTGTATGACTGCTAAAATTTCTATTTTTGGTGTTAATCGGAATGTACCAAATTGGTCGTATGAAGTTCTATTAACGTTTCCAAACTCATCATCTAATTGGTTATTTTCTAGCGTAATTTTTTGTAGTGTTTTTTTATTTAATATGACAAATTCATCTACACTCTCACCAAGTGTTTTTCCTTTTAGTTCACATATTAAAATCTTTGAGCCTGTTAATTTTTCTTCACGTAGTTTTTTATACCCAAAATATTTAATTAAAAATAGAGAAAAATTATAGTTATAAGGAGTATCTTTTTCTAAGTTCAGCAAATGTTTTGCAACTTGTTCTTGTGCTGTATGCATTTTTGAATCATTATATGGCATACTGAATGAAAGATATTGAACTAGTTTATTTAATTCTTGATATGTAACCCCGTTTGGCCAGTTTATGAGGTTACGATAAATTGTATTAGCTTCAGTTTGTTTTTCACTAATTAACTTCATAATATAATCATAATTAGGTAAATATTGTCTTAATTTATATTTTTCTAATTGATACATTGGTAATTCTAGAAGCAATAATGGTTGCATATATAATTGTTTTGATATTTCAGTTAAATACACTTTTAGATTTGAATCCGAACTAATGTTATTTGTTTCTTTCATAAGTAAATAAAAATATTCATCTATACTCACTATCTTTTTTAAGTTTGATTTTTCAATTAAATAGTTTTCATCTGTAATATTTTTAAATCTTTTTTCTAATAATTGTTCAATATTCGTTTTATGTAATGAACCTTTTATTCTTTGATATAAATCTTGAATTCTACTCACTTTATTATCGACTCCTCTATTATCATTATACTATAATTTTTTTTAAATTAAAAGTGGATATTAAAAAAAGCGATTACTCGCTTTTTTTAATATCCACCATCTTCAGGTTCTTCTTGTCCTCCGACTTTGAATGTACCTGTTAGTTCAGTTCCAACACCTGCGCCAGAAGAATATACTACTTTTCCTGTAAATTTTGCTCCCATTTCAGCAGATTGGTTTCCATTATCATGTAAATATATTAATATATATGAAGTACCTACACCAGGAGTTATTTCGTCTGAACCTGTTGCAATTGTTGCTCCAGGAATATTAATATCAGCAATCGGTACACCTTGTTCTCTTACTTCAGAGTCTAAAGTTACTGGTTGAGAGAATTTTGGATCTGGATTTTTTGCTAATGTAAAATCTTCGTGATTTCCAATAAGTGCTTGATAAGTTAAGTTTAAAAATCCACTTCTTTCTTCTCCTTCGGTTGCTGCTGGAGTGTTGCTAGTAGTTTTTATAACTCCACTTAATGTTACTGGATTTGTTGCTTGGTTTTCAATTGATACTTGATATAAAGCACACACTTGTAATCCATTATCATCAACACATTTGTTTTTAGCTACGTTTAATGCATACAATAGATTTGTATTGTTTGGTGCTTCTGCTCCTTCAATTGAAAAATCAGGGTCTAATGGTATTAATCCAGTAGGGCTAACACCTTCTGGGTATATTTGATTCATACTCAATGAAAGTTTGAATTCGTATGCACCAACATCAACTGCATTTTCTTCAGATTGTGTGCTTGCAGAGAAGTACGCAAATGTAGCACCTATAATTGCTACGATTAATGTTGCAACGCTAACAACTCCTAGAAATATTCCATTGCCATTTTTATTTTCCATTTATATCGTATCCTCCTTACTATATTAATGATAACAAATTGTAGAAAAAAATGCAATACTTTTTTGTTTTTATTTTAGATATTTGTTTAAACAATAAAAAACAACTTTAAAGTTGTTTTTTATTATTGATCGTAATTTTCAAATCCTTCAGGAATTTCAAGTCTTGGTGCTGCATGTATTACACCAGTAACACCGGTTTTATCGTTGGCACTGGTAAAGTTGATACCAGCTGCAAACATTTTTCCTGAGTCTGCTTCAGTTTGATCTTCGAAAGCTTCTTTAATCCATACTATCATTTTATATGATCTAACGTTAGTTTGGGTACACTCAATCATAGGTGTATCTTCTTCTCCATCATTGTCATATTCTTGACCATATGTACATAGTTTTGGATATTTACTTGGGTCTTCTTCATTACCCTCTGCTATAGCGCTTGGTGTTGGTAATAATGTTTGGTTTAATTCTGTTAGGTCTATAACACCATCAACATTTCTCACCGAATCAGCAAATGACAATGGCCCTACTTTAACATCACCTTTTTCATCTAGTATTTCAAACCATAAATTTTGGAATTCCATTGTAGCTATTTTAATATTTCCAAATAATCCCTGAGCAGTTGTTAAACTTGGATTACCAATTGTAAATTCATAAATACCGCAAATTTCGTTCTTATTATCGTCAATACACGCACCTTTTGAAGTAATATGGTCAGTATTTGTTGCTGCATAATGTGCTACTTCATTTCTAGCAGGAATTAAATTGTGTTTTAATCCACTCGTATTATCTGAGTATCCTAATGCCAAAACAGCACCAGTAGCGCCTATTGCATTTTCAGCACTTGCAGCATTAGCTCCGAAGAAGGCGAATGTTGCACCAATGATTGCTACGATTAAAGTTGCTACTCCAATTACACCTAAAAATATTCCGCTTCCTTTTCTATTTTCCATTTTTACATTTCCTCCTTTATTATTGATATAATGATATCATTTTTTTTTTTAAAATGCAATATGTTTTTAAAAAAATATTAAACAAATTGTAAAAACTAGTCGTTAAAAGAGAGTTAACTGACTAGTTTCTGGCATGTTAGCAAATATGCCCATTATTTTCATTTTTTCTATTAGTGTACTTGATACTTTACATCTACTTTGGAAATCTTCAATAGATATAAAAGGATGTTTTTGTGCTTCTGCTTCAATGTTTTTTGCTACAACATCTCCAAGTCCATCTATCGAACTAAATGGTGGGATAATTGTTTTGTCATCTTCTACTCCAAATAATGTTCCTTTACTTTTATATAGGTCTATGTTGCTTATTTTTATTCCTCTGGCAGTTGCTTCTAACGCTAGTTTTAAACATTCAGCTACTCCTGCTTCTTTATTTGTGGCATCAAATCCTTTATTTTCTATTTCTATTAATACTTCTTTTATAGAATCATATCCTTTAATCATTGCTTCAATGTTAAAATCTGTTGCTTTTGTGGAAAACCAAGATGCATAATAATATGCCGGCATATGTACCTTATACCATGCTATTCTAAATGCACTAATAACGTAGGCTGCAGCATGGGCTTTTGGAAACATGTATTTGATTTTAGCACAGGAATCAATATACCATTTTTCAATTCCTGCCTTTTCCATTGTTTCAACATGACCTTTCCATGCTTCAGGATCTTTTGATGCTTTCCCTTTACGAACAAATTCCATTATTTTAAATGCTTTGATTGGTTCTACTCCATGATACATTAAATAAACCATGATATCATCACGACAACCAATAACTTCTTTGAATGGAACAATGTTATTTTTTATTAATTCTTGAGCATTTCCCAACCATACGTCTGTTCCGTGCGATAGACCTGATATTTTTATTAATTCAGCAAAGGTTGTAGGTTTTGTTTCCTCAACCATTCCAATTGTAAATGGAGTACCAAATTCTGGAACTCCTAATGTTCCTGTTGGACACATTATTTGTTCTTTTGTAACTCCTAAAGCTTCGGTTGAAGTAAAGATGCTCATTGTTTCTTTATCATCTAATGGAACCTTTAATATATCTGTTCCTGTCAAGTCTTGAATCATTCTCAATTGAGTTGGATCTGAATGTCCTAAAATATCAAGTTTCAACAAATCTTGGTCGATAGCATGGTAGTCAAAATGTGTTGTTCGCCATGCACTATTTACATCATCCGCTGGGAATTGGAATGGCGTAAAATCTGATACTTCCATATAATCCGGTACAACTACAATCCCCCCAGGATGTTGTCCTGTTGTTCTTTTTACACCTGTACATCCTTTAGCTAATCTTTCTATTTCACAAGTTCTTTTATTAGTTATACCTTTGTCTTCATAATATCCTTTTACAAATCCAAATGCTGTTTTTTCGGCTACTGTTCCTATTGTTCCAGCTCTATATACATTATCTACACCAAATAATACTTTTGTATATTCGTGGGCTGATGCTTGGTTTAAATCAGAAAAGTTTAAATCTATATCTGGAACTTTATCTGCATTGAATCCTAAGAAAGTGGCGAATGGCATGTCTTGGCCATCTTTTATCATTCTTGTTTTACAATTAGGACATTCTTTATCTGGTAAATCAAATCCACTTGAGTATGTTGCTCCAAGTTCTTTTCCATCGTCATCTTTAAAGATACTATTTTTACAATTTTCACATCTGTAATGTGCTGGCAATGGATTTACTTCTGTTATCCCCATCATTGTAGCTACGAAACTTGAACCAACAGAGCCACGGGATCCCACTAAATATCCGTCGTCATTTGAGTGTTTTACTAATTTCTGTGATATTAAGTATATAGGATCAAATCCACCACCAATAATTCCACCTAATTCTTTTTTCACTCTTTTTTCAAGCGTTTTTTCATCTAATTCCCCATCTTCTTCTTTCCAATTTTTAGTAATATATTCTCTTATTAAAACTTTAACACTATCAAATCCTTCTAAAACTGTTTTGTGTAAATTTTTAAATATTTCTTTAGTTAAATCATCCTCTGATATTTTTGGATTTTCTTCAGTTAATTTTTCTTTCCAACATTTGTATACTATATCTCCATATAATTCTTTAGCAATTCTTTCTTCAATATTATATGGTAAGTTTTCACCGTACCACGATGCTGCTTTTGTATATACCAAATCAGTAACAACACTAGGACAATCTAGATATGATTTTCCATCATCACTTTTGATTCTAGGTGAAAATGGTATTCCTCCAGTATCAATTATTACTTCAATCTCTTCTACCATATCTAATACTTTATTAGTGTTTGATACTACTATTTCATATGCTAATTCATCTGGTAAAAAACTAAAATTATTAAGCATCTCTCTAGTTGTTCTAAAGTGTTGTGATGGAATATTAGTTATATTGCTTTTGGCAAGAGGGTGTCTTCCCCCACCCGGCACCTTTTGGTTAACTATAATTTCACGGTATATTTTATCTTCTTTTTCAAAATGATGTACATCACCGCTTGCTACGATTATTTTACCGGCTTCTTTTGTTGCATAAATAATTTTTTCTAAATGATTTTTTAATTCCTCTTCATTTTTGAAATCGCTTGTCTGAATTAAATGATTATAAACTTCTGGTGGTTGAACTTCAACATAATCATAGAAATTTATGAGATTCGTCAATTCTTCTCCTTCTTTGCTGCGAGATTCTATGAATATTTCAGATTCATAACATCCACTTCCAATAAGAAGTCCTTCTCTTAATTCATTTAATTTACTTCTTAGAATTCTTGGAGTTTTATGTAAATAAACTGTATTTGCTAAAGATATTATTTTAAATAAATTTTTTAATCCTGTTTTATTTAATGCAATTGCGTTAAAATGGAATGTTCTTCCAAACTTATGTATTTCTTCTTTTGATACTAATTTATTTAAATCTTCAATAGTTTTATAGTTTTGTGATAGCAATTTTTGTAGCATTTTACTAAATACTAGTGCTGTTCCTTCAGCATCGTAATCTGCTCTATGGTGAGCATCTTCTTCCCAAGGCACGTTATATCTTTTTACTAGGGCTGATAATCCGTGTCTTGCAAAGCCTTGGTCTAATGTTCTAGATAATTCTAATGTATCAATTACTGTGTTTTTAAATTCACCTAACCCATATTTTTTCATAGCCATTTCTATAAACGATATATCGAATTTAGCATTATGAGCTACCATTGGTAAATCTCCAGCCCATTCTAAGAATTTTTTTGTTACTGTTTCTTCATTGTCTTTTCCGGCAACCATGGCATCTGTTATACAAGTTAACTCTGTTATTTTATCTGGAATATGTCTTTTTGGATCTATTAATTCATCAAATCTATCAATTATTTCATCTCCGCATATTTTTACTGCACCAATTTCTATCATTTGGTCTTCTCCACCTGCATTAAAGCCTGTTGTTTCCGTGTCAAACACCACATAGGTTGTTCCTTCTAACTTAGTATCTGTTGGTCTAACTACGATATTTACTGTATCATCTACTAAAGTTAATTCTGTTCCATATATTCCTTTGAATTTATCTTTTTCTTCTTTTCCTTTGTTATATGAAGAAATCAATCCGTATGCTATTGGAAAGGCTTGACAACCGTTATGATCTGTTATAGCAACACCTTTATATCCCATATCAATAGCACGAGTAACTAGTTCGCATGTATGTTTTCCTAAATCCACTTTAGTTATACCATCCATTTGACTCATCATTGTGTGAGCATGTAACTCAACTCTTTTTACTTCTTCTAAATCTTCGATTTTTTCTTTTTGTGGAGCATCTGTTTCTTCGACATCTTTATATCTTGTATTAAATACTATTTCATTGGCATATTTATCCATTGCTGCTTTGCCATAAAAAATATACCATTTGCCTTCTTTTAATAACTTCTTAATTAAAGAATATTCTTCATCATCTTTTGTGAACATCTTAACATACATACTATCTGTATAATCTGTTACTTTTAAAGTTATTATTTTATATCCACTCTTTGATTCAAAATATTCTATACCAAAGATACATCCTTTTATATTGATATTTTCAACCTCATAAAGAACATCTTTTATATCTGTTATTTCAGAACTTTTCTTCGCTCTATATGTAGGCTTTTTTGGTTCTTCTTGTTCTTTTTTTATTGGTTGGATCGTATTGTTATTTAAATTTGTATTATTTCCTAAATTTATTGTTTTTTCTTTCTCTTGTTCAATTTTTTCTTTTAATTCGACATCGCCTTCTAGAACAAGATCAATATTTATTTCAACTTGAAAGCCATAGCACATTAATTTATCTATTAATTCTTGTTTTAATTGTATTAGATTAGTACACTCTATTTTGTTGTACGCTTGAATGGTTATAATATTGCTTGTAATTTGAATATCTCTATCTAAAAACAATTTATATTTTGTTCTATCTTCACTTATCTTTTCCATAATGTATTGATAGTAATCTCTTAATTTAGTATAGTCAATATTCTTTGGAATAATTATTAGTTTGATACTTTCAAACATTCCAAAACTATTAGCAAGATTTTCTAATACATTATTGTAAATTTCTATTGGTATAATATCGTTTGTGTTGATTAAAAATTCTATCATTTTATTTTTGTCGTATAAAATTACTTTTTCTATACTAGCCAAATCAAAATATTCTAAAATTGTTTCTTCTATTTTAATTGCTTCAAATAATTTTTTTAACCTATCTTGCATACTGCACCAATCCTTTTTTAATATTTTAACATATTTGTTAAAAATATATAGTCTTTTTACATAAATTTAACTTTATTTTCACTGATATTTTTTTAGTTATCAACATTATATATCCTATTTCAAAACATGTCAATATTAATTTGAACATTTGTTTGTTTTTACAATGTAAAAATTCAAGTTATTTTTTATAACTTGAATCTACGATTACTTTAA
>JAZKYN010000045.1:0-8880 GCA_045612145.1 Bacilli bacterium | reverse complement strand
CTACGAATTAAACTACGAATTATCAGAAAATATCGCAACTATTAAAGATGGAAAACTAACTGCAAAAGAAAAAGGAACAGTAGTTGTAACAGTAACAACAGATCAAGATAAAGATGCAGTAGCAAGTCTAAAAGTTGTAATAAAAGAAAAAGAAAATATTCCAACAGAATATAAAATAACATTAGATGCAGATGGTGGAATAGTTGAAAAAACAGAAATTAAGTTTATTGAAAATGAAAAAGTAACACTACCTATACCATTAAAAGAAGGATACATCTTTAAAGGTTGGTATGAAGGAGAAACAAAGGTAGAAACAATTGAAAATAAAAACTATGTACTAAAAGCATTATGGGAAAAAGAAGTTAATAATGTTGTATATGAAATAATATATATTGCACCAGGTTCAAAAATGCCAAGTGAAGTAATAACAGAATTCACAGATGGAACTAAAGTAACACTACCTGTACCATCAAAAGAAGGATATATCTTTAAAGGATGGTATGAAGATGGTGTACTTGTAGAAATATTAGAAAATAGAAACTACACATTAAATGCAGAATGGGAAAAAGAAGATACGGGAGAATACACAATTATCTATAGATTTATAGAAGGTGATTGGGATAAAAGTGATACAAACCTTGAAATAAGATATGAGTATAAAGCAGGAGATACATTTAAACTCGTTCCACTGATTCATCCTTCGGATTTAATTTTTGTGGGTTGGTATGATAATCCTGAATTTAATGGTGAACCAATAACAGAAATACTTACAACAGATAGAGGAGATAAAGTATTGTACCCTAAGTGGAGAGAAGAATATATTCCTGAGAAAATTGAAACAATAGATAAAATCACTCTAGATTATAATGAATCATATCAACTAGAGTGGAATATATATCCTGAGGATTCTAGTAAAAAAGTCAAATTTGAATCAAATGATTCAAGTATTGCAAGTGTTGATGATAATGGATTAATAACTGGATTAAAATATGGAAAAACAATAGTAAAAATAATTTCACTAAAAGATGAAAATATATATGCAAAGATTGAGGTTACTGTATCAGGAGATAAAGCATCAGAACTAATTGTTGAAAAAAACTCTATTGATTTGAATTTAGGAGATACATATGAATTAAATTATTCAATATTTCCTTTAACTGCTTATCAAGGAATAGAAGTAATAATAAATGATTCTGGAATAGAATGTAATAATAACACTATTTTAGTAAAAAAAATAGGTGTATACACAATCACTCTGAAAACAATTGACGATACAAATTTATCAGTTGATATCACAATTTCAGTTAATAGCGGTGATGAACCGGTTTTTAGTTTTGGAAAAGGTTATAAAGAAAATTTAACTATATCATGGAATGAAGAATTTGATTTATTAAAAGATATTAGAGCATTTGATAGTTTAGATGGTGAAATTACTGATAATATTAAGATCTCTGGTGATATTGATAATAGACGATATGGTGAATACGTTATTGAATATTATATAGAAAACAGTAAAGGCGATTTTACAACTCTTACTCGAACAATAAATGTAATATGGGATTACAATGTAACTGTTATTGGACATGCAGGTTCATATTATGGAGTTCCTAATTCTGAAGAAGCAATTTTATATGCTGCAGAAGTCTTAAAATATCCAGCAATTGAAATAGATCTTAAACAAACAAAAGATGGAGTATTTGTTTTATCACATGATCCTACATGGGGTGATGTTGTATTAGAAGAAACAAATTATGCTGATTTAAAAGATGTTGAATACACTGTCACAAAAAATGCTGGTGTTGTAGGAAGTAATTTAAGTAATGAAGAAAGAACATATACAGCAAAGATATGTACTTTCGAAAGATATTTAGAAATTTGTAAAGAATATAATATAATTGCTGTTGTTGAATTAAAAACATCAGCAGGTATAAGTAATTGGACTGAAAGTAATACACCAAAAAAATCAAGAATGCCTGCAATGATGGAATTAATAAAAAAACATGATATGCTTAACAGAGTGATATTCTTATCAAGTCAAGAATTATGTTTAAACTGGGTTAAAACTAATGGTTATGAATATATACCATGTCAATATTTAACGCTTAAATCATGTGCAAATATTGATACATATAATATAATAAAGAAATATAAATTCGATATTAGTTTTAATGTAAGAGATGGAATTAAAATAAATGATGATTGGATAAATGCGTATAAAAAATTAGGTGTAAAACTAGCAGTATTTACATTTGAAGAATATGCAACATATGATGAAATTCAATATTGGATAGATAGAGGTGTCGATTATGTTACAACTGATTGGCACGAATTAGATAAGTTAGAGTTATCTAAAAATGAATAAAGTTAATTAATAATTAAAGGAGTATATAACAATGAATTTATTTGAAGAATTAAAATGGCGTGGATTAATCCATAATGTGACTGATGAAGCCGTAATCGAAAAATTAAATAACGAAAGTTTAACTTTCTATTTAGGAACTGACCCAACTGGAGATAGTTTACATGTTGGTCACTTATTAGTATTTATTTTTGCAAAAAGATTAGAAGAACATGGACATAAACCAATTTTCTTAATTGGTGGTGCAACAGGTTCTATTGGTGATCCAAAACCAAATGCAGAAAGAAAATTATTAACTAGAGAACAAATTGATCACAATGCAAGTTGTTTACATAAACAAGTTGAAACATTATTTAAATGTAAACTTGTTAATAACTATGATTGGACATATAATATTGATATTTTAACTTTCTTAAGAAAATATGGTAAATTCTTTAATGTTAACTATATGATTAACAAAGATACTGTAAAATCAAGATTAGATAGTGGTATTTCATATACAGAATTCTCATATCAAATTTTACAAGCATTGGACTTCGAACATTTATTTGCGACAGAAAATTGTGTAATGCAAGTAGGTGGACAAGACCAATGGGGTAATATTACTTCAGGACTTGAATTAATCAGAAAAATTCACGGCGCAGAAGCTAGTGCTTATGGTGTAACAGTTCCTTTATTTACAAAAAGTGACGGAACAAAATTTGGTAAAACTGAAGGTGGAGCAATTTGGATTGATCCATTAAAAACATCTCCATATGCATTCTATCAATTCTGGATTAATACACCAGATAACGATGTAATTAGAGAATTAAAACAATTTACATTCTTAACAAAAGAAGAAATAGAAGCGTTAGAAGAATCATTTAATAAAGAACCTCATTTAAGAGCGGCTCAAAAAGCACTTGCTAAAGAAATGACAACTATGATTCATGGTGAAGAAGCATACTTACAAGCAGTTAAAATGAGTGAAGCTTTATTTAGTGGGAAAATTGCTGATTTAACTAAGGAAGAAATTGAAATTTTATTTGAAGGTTTACCTCGTGTTGAAATGACAGAAGACACACTTTTAATTGATAGCTTAGTATCATTAAAAGCAGCATCATCAAAACGTGAAGCAAGAGATTTCATTAATGGTGGTGGTGTACTTGTAAATGGTGTACAACAAAAATCATTAGAATTTGTTATTTCTAAAGAAAATGCAATTGGAAATACATATACAGTTATTAGAAGAGGAAAGAAAAATTATTATTTAATTGAACACAAATAATATGGATAAATTAGAACAATTAATTGAAATAGTAAATAAAGAAATAGAAGAAAATAAAGCATTTCCTGGTGCTAACCTAGCAATAGTTACAATGGATAATAAAACATTTTTAAGTCTTGGTAAAAAGAGTTTATATAATGTTGATGAAAATAATAGCTTAGTCGATAAAGTTGAAGAAAATACATTAGATACAGTATATGATATGGCTTCTCTTTCAAAAGTTGTATCAACTACATCATGTGTATTAAAACTTATTGATATGGGATTGTTAAGAATTGCAACAAGTGTAAAAAAAGTTTTACCTAGATTTAAACATGAGAATGTAACAATTTGGAATCTTCTTACTCATACAGCGGGTCTTCCTGAAGGTGTAAGAGGATTAATGAATATGAAGACAAGCGATGAAGTGATGGATTTTATTTATGATGTAGATTTAATTTATACACCTGGAGAAAAAATAGTTTATTCAGATATTGGTTTTATTTTAATTGGTAAAATTGTTGAAGAACTATCTGGAAAAACATTAGATGAATTTGCTAAAGAAAATATTTTTGATCCGCTTGAAATGTATAATACAGGATATAATCCAATAAATAAAGAACAATGTGCTCCAACTGAGCATAGAAATGATAACCTATATAAAGGTATGGTTCAAGGATTTGTTCATGATGAAACAGCATTATTACTTGGTGGAGTAGCAGGACATGCTGGGTTATTTTCAACGGTAAATGATATTAGTAATTTTATTGAAATGATTTTAAATGATGGATTGTATAATGGAAAAAGGATATTATCAGAAAGAGTAGTAAATTTAATATTTATACCTCAAGTTCAACAAGCGCCTGGTGTTACAATGCATGGAACAATTAGATCTATTGGATGGATGCTTGGTGGATTTGGTGGACCTAATGGTGACTTAACTTATCCTGAAGCAACAATTCATCATACGGGTTTCACAGGAACTAGTTTATGGATTGATAAATACAATCATGTCGGTTTTTGTATGTTAACAAATAGAGTGCATCCTACAAGAAATAATCCAAAACATATAGATGCACGTGCCAAAATATCAAACTTTATTATGGCAAATTTAGAAGAATTTGAATAGGAGAAAATTATGGGAAAAACAATTTTAGCTATCGGTGGACATATCGGAGATATGGAACTTACTGCTGGTGGATTAATGGCATCTAACTTTTTAGATGGTGGGAAAAATATTACTTTAGCTCTTACTGCAGGTGAAAGAGGTAACCCTCCTCACTTAACACAAGCAGAATATCGTGTTCAAAAAATCGCTGAAGCAAAAGCGTTTATGGATATGATGAATGGTGAAGCATTAGTTTTAAAATATGCTGATGGGGAACTTCCAAACAATGAAGAAGTAAGAAGAGAAGTTGCGGAAATAATCGTTAAATATAAACCAGATGTAATTGTTACTCATTGGCATTCAAAAATGCATAAAGATCATAATGCTACACATTATATTGTACAAGATGCACAATTCATTGCTGGAGTTGTTGGTGATTCGAATGGTAATAGACATTATGCGCCTGTATACTTCTGTGAAAACTGGGAAGATGATAAAGACTTTGATCCTTATATTTCAGTTGATATTACAAAAGGATATGAGCTTTGGAAAGAAGCACTACACACTCAATGGTTTGTAATGAATAGTAAAGACTTTAAATACTATGATTACTATACATCTCTTGCAAGATGTAGAGGTGCTCTTGCTAAAAAACAATATGCAGAGTGTTTTGATATTTTAGACTACAAGAAAAAAATAGTTAAAGACAGTTTATAAAAGGTGAATTTAATTTCACCTTTTTATTTACATTAGTTGATAAAAAATAAAAAATTAGTATAATATTTATAGGTGATAAAAATGAAAGTTTATGATACACATAGCGATATTTTACATAATTTATATGAAAGAACTCTTAATGGTGAAAAAAACGTTTTTGAAAGATTTCATTTAAATGATTTAAAAGAAGGAAATGTTTTAGGTGGTATTTGGGTCGTATATGGAGATAAAGATTTCGATCTTCATAAAGCTTATGATATTGCTATAAACGAATTTAAACCTTATGAAAAAGAGTTTGATGTTATATATGGATTAGAAGGCTTAAGAAATGTAAAGGATGTTGAAGATTTAGATAAGTTTTATAATATTGGTATAAGACATGCAAGTTTAACTTGGAATGAAGAAAATCATTTTGCAACGGGTGTAGCTGGAGATAAAGACAAGGGTCTAAAAGAAGAAGGCAAAAAGATTATTCAATATATGAATGAAAAAGATATGATTGTGGATGTATCACATTTAAATATAAAAAGTTTTTATGAGGTGTTAGAACAAAATCCAAAAAATTTAATTGCCAGTCATTCAAATGCATATACAATTAGTAATCATAGAAGAAATTTAAATGATGATCAATTAAAAAAACTTGCAGAACTTAAAGCATATGTTGGTCTTGTTTCAGCAAGAAACTTTGTATCATATGATAAAGAAAAACAAAATCTAAATGGTTTAATAGATCAAATGATTTATGTTGCTGATAAAATCGGCATTGAGCATGTAATGTTAGGTTTAGATATGATGCACTTTTTAGATGATTTTGGAGATAGTCCGAATTTGGATGACTTAACTTGTCATAAAGATGTAACAAACCTTGAAGGCTTAATGTTAAAAAGAGGATTTTCGAAAAAAGAAATTGATATGGTTGGTTATTTAAATTATTTCCAAACAATTAAAAATGTAAAGAGTAGAGGTTAAAAAATGAAAAAAATAATATCGTGTTTAGTTTTAGTTTTAATTGTTTTATGTGCTGGTATTACAGTTAATGCTAAAGGAAAAGAAAAATGGAGTAGTTCGTCTAGTCTAAAAAAATATGAAAATGTTGATACAGAATTTAGAGCTGTATGGGTATGTACAGTTGGTAATATGGATGTAAAAAAACAAGAAGGTACTAGCGAATCAGCTATTCAAGCGTGGAAAGACCAATATCTTTCTATATTAGATAATGCTCAAGCTCATAATTTAAATACAATTATATTTCAAATAAGACCTTGTAATGATGCTTTCTATCCTTCAAAATATAATCCTTGGAGTGAATATCTTGTATCTTATGGTAAAGATCCAGGATGGGACCCACTTGAATGGATGTTAGAAGTTACTCATGAAAGAGGAATGGAGTATCATGCTTGGATGAACCCTTATCGTGTAACTACAAGTGCAGTTGAAAAAATTGTCACTAATACTGGTGGAAGCGTCGAAAATGTATACGATTATGATAACGAAGCGTTACAAGCAGCAAAACAAAAAGTTTTTGGTGATAAGAAAAGCAAAGCAATTGCTAACGGAATGAAAGATGTTGATAATCCGGTATTTTATGAAGGCGAAGATTTAGAATACAATGTTGTTTTAGGTACTGAAGCAAAATATGTTTTAAATCCTGCTAGTCCAAATACAATTACACATTTAGAAAATACAATTAGAGAAGTAGTTGAAAATTATGATATTGATGGTATTCATTTTGATGATTACTTCTATCCGAATGATTGCAGTTATATTCCAACAGGAACAAACGATGCGTTTAAAGGTTTAACTTTCTCAACAGAATCTTTAGTTGATTATGCAGACTATCAAAATTACCTTAAAAAAGGTGGAACATTATCAATATATGATTGGCGTAGAGAAAACATCAATACATTAATTAAAAACTTAGGTGAAATAATTAGAGAAGTTAATAAAACAAAAGATATTCCTTGCGCATTTGGTATTAGTCCTGCAGGAAGATGGGCACCAGCTCCTGAAGCATGTCCTGCTGGAAGTCCAAGACCTACGGAAGGTGGAATGCAAGGAAGTTGTGGAAATTATTATTCTTATTCGGATTTATTTGCTGATACAAAAAAATGGGTAGATGAAGAATGGATTGACTATTTATTGCCACAAGTTTATTCAGAACTTGGCGGTGGATATGATGAAGTAATTGACTGGTGGTCAAAAGAAATGAAAGATTCTCCAGTTAAATTATATGCAGGAACTGCACTTTATCAAATTGATACTTGGGGTGATACATTAGAAATTTATTATCAAGTTAGATATAATCAAAGCATTGGTAATAGAGTTGATGGTTATTCAATGTTTAGATATGTCAATTTATTAAGTGGTAAAGCTAAAACTGCTATTAGTACAGTTTCTAAAAGTTTATGGAAAACAAATGCACTAACACCTTTATACGAGGGATATAATTATAAACATGATGTATCAGAACTTGCAAAAATTAACAAAATTGTAGAAGGAACTAATGATACAAGAAGAATGTATTATGATGAAGTTGAAGATGCAAAAGCTTACATTTTATATAGAACAACTGATAAACTTCCATCAGAATTAAAATCTACAGATATTCTTGTTATGAATTTGAAAAATAAAGGATATTTCGATATTGAATATAGCGAAAATTATAAATATTATTTAGCTACAGTAAGTCAAGATAATACTATTTATTTAGATGAAACAGAAATTTCTTTTTCAAACACAGAAATGAATCAACCTCCTGTAGTTACATTAGAAAGTGATTTTTATAAAACTGTTCTTATTGAATCAAAGGTTGTTGTTGAATTTAAAATTGAAGATCCTGAAGGTAAAGATTTAGAATATCAAACATATATTATTGAAAATGGAAAAGAAAGTGCTGTTGTTTCAACAAGAAATGGTAATATTGTTAAAGTTGAATGGGAAGCTCCTTTCGTTGATGTTGAAGATCTTAAATTTAAAATTGTTGTAAGTGATACTGTAAAACAAACAGTATTTGAAACAGAAACTTTTGATGTTGTTGAAAAGTGTAATCATCAATATGAAGAAGCTACATGTGATAAGCCTTCAAAATGTAGTTTATGTGGCAAAATAATTAAAAATGCACTTGGCCACTATTGGAGTTATCCAACTTGTGAGTCACCAAAAACATGTAGTGTTTGTGGTATTACAGAAGGAGAACTTGGTGAACATATATGGGTAGACGCAACTTGTACTAAAGCTGCATATTGTTCAGTTTGTGGAATAGAGGAAGGAACTACTTTAGAACATACAAAAGTTGTTGATAAAGGATATGCGGCTACATGTGAAAAAGAAGGTTTAACAGATGGAAGCCGCTGTTCAGTATGTAATAAAGTATTAGAAGAACAAAAAGAAATTAAAAAAGCAGATCATACTTGGATAGATGCTACAAAGAAAGAACCAAAAACATGTAGT
>JAZKYN010000044.1:0-3504 GCA_045612145.1 Bacilli bacterium | reverse complement strand
ATAATAAATCTTCACAATAAGCTTTCTTAAAATCTTCTAAACATATTAATTTTAATAATTCATCTAAATTTCTCATACTATAATTATATACAATATCTAATGTGAAATCAACTATATTAATTATATTTTAAATACATTCCATATAAATAATAAAATAAAAAGAGCATCTTTAAGAAAGAAGATGCTCTAAAATTTATTTTGATATTAAATTTTTATTTATTTTTTTTGATTAAGCAGTAATTCTTCCACTTACTAATAAGTTAGCGTTAAGAATTTTTGCATCATACATTGTTGACCAACCTTGGCTCATGGCACCATCACTGTATCCAAGTAATTGTGTTGGAACAATTGGCATATAAGGAGCATAAACTGCTGCTGAACTCATAGCATCATCACCATTTACACCGATAACGAATGTATTAGGAGCGATGTTTGGAGTTACATATACTTTTAAGCTATTTAATGTACCTGCGAAGTAAGGACCATTGATAGTACCAGCTGGAGCTGCTTCGAAACCAGGAATGAATGCTAAGATAGGAAGGATGTTGCTTGAAATTAACATAAAGTTAGGAGCAAATCTCTTTGTTCTATCATAGATTTTTTGTCTTGCGATTTCAAGAATTTCTACGAAACCAGCATAGTGTTCTTGTTTGCTTACACCAACAGGAAGACTCTTAGACCAAACAAGGTCGCCATCTTGAGCTGCATTTTCGATAAGAAGATTACAAATTTCAGTATCGATTTCATAAGATAATTGACCAACTGCTTTTTCAGCTAATTGATCACCAAGGTCGAAACCATAGTCTTGTTTAGCTTGGAAAGCTGCCATTTGAGAATAATAAATAGCAATTCTTCTTGCTTTTGCTTGAAGAGGAATAGCTTCGATAGATGCATTTACAACTGGGAGGTCATTTTGAGCAATTTTAACATTGTCATATTCATACTTAACTTTATCACCAGCAGCTGGAGTATATTCACCTTCAACTTTTACCCAAGCACCATCTACGAATTTTTCAATAGAACCTGCAACAACTGGGCCCCAAGCAAGTGCTGTTTGACCATCAGCGATTGTTTCAACAACTTTAGCAGAAGTATAATCAGCATCAACTTTACCAAGACCAAATGGACTATTTAAAACATCGCCTTGAGCTGTAGCACCTTTGTTAGAACCAGCAGTATATTTAACATAGTTAACATATCCGCTCATTGCAGACATAGGATGTACCATAACAAGATCAAATGCAATTAAATTAGGAATTGCACAAGTTGTAAGATTAAGTGCGAACTTTCTAAACATTCCCATATCAGCTCTTTGTGTACCAACGCTGTTTTCGAATGCTTCGTTTAAGAATTTGTTGCAGTTTTCAAGTAACTTAGCTACTACAAGCTTTTTGTTTTGGCTAAGCTTAGCACCATTGTGGCTCTTTGCATAATAACTTTCAGAAACTGCAAGTCTACCTTTGTAGCTTTCTAATAAATTAGTTTTCATATTTTTGAAATTTCCTTTTTAATAAAATAATAACTTAATAATTTTTCTATTCAAGTGTCAATTTACAGAGTTACGACATCTAATCATCATTTATATTTATAATATAAAATAATTTAATATCGAAGTAAATTAACTATTACGGATTATTGAATAGCAATTAATCCGTCAAACCTGCAAGACGAAGTAAACTATCGTCTACATCATCATCATAATTGAATCCACGAGGTTTGATTGTTTCTTTAGATTCAATTATTTTTACTCTATTAACTTTTGACTTATCTAAATTAATAGGAAGTTTACTCATCGCTAAAGAATAACCTTGTAATTGTTCACAAACGTTGTCTATATCATTAAATGAATAACTTTCATTTAATCTAGATTTTATATCACTTGTTGATAAACCAAAAATCTAAGCTTTTGTTTCAATATATTTATCTATAGCTTTATTAGCTGTTGTTTTATATTGTTCAATAAGTGATTTAGCTTTCTGAATTTTTTGGATATATTCTTTCGCTTTAATTGCAGCATTCTTTTTCTCTTCAGCTAGAGATTCGTTTAAAGATTTCTCTATTTCAGATTTTTCAGATTGCGCTTTAAGTAACTATTCATTTAACATTTTCACTTCATCTTTTTTTGTAGATAAAGATTCTGTTAAACATTTTTCTTCTTGTTGTTTTGATTTTACAGTTTCTGATAAATCACTAAAACGTTTATTAGCTCTAACTAATTGTTTATTTTTATCTTCTAACTGTTCAGTCAAAATTTCAATCTAAGCTTTTAAATCATTTATTACAGATTCATCGATTTGAACTGTTTTTAAAGATTCAATCTTCTCTACTAGTTGAGCTTCCTTCGCATAGCAAACTGATAACTGTTCTTGAGCAGTTTGGAGTGATTCTTTTAATGATTTGTTTTCTTTGATTTGATTTTGAAGTTCTTTAACTATTTCCGCTCCATTATCAATGGCTGCATCAGCAGTTGCAGGACTTTTTACTGATTCATTTACAACTGATTTTTTATTATTAACTGTCTCCAGTTTATAATCAATTTTAAGTTTTCTTAAACTTTCAACCATAGTACGCTTTTCATCTTTATTTGCTTTTTCTAAGCATTCTCTGATTGCTTGTTTAAATGATTTATTACCTACAGATTCTTTTAATGCTAATCTAGCTGCTTTTACTGCTGGTAATAATACAATATCGAAGGCTTTCAATTCATAGGTTTTTGGATCTACATGTTCTTTACCATCAAAAGCTTCATATACATCACCATTACCTCTGCTTGATACACCTAATTTGTAACCATATTTAGCTAAAGTGTAAACAATACGACCATTTGGAGTATCAAGGATATCAAATCTAGCTATAAGTTTACCATCTTTATCTTTTTTAGGTTTTTCAGGCATACAGATAGCTACTTTAGAAGTATCAGTTTCAGTACGCTCTGCTGGGTGATCTAATTCACCAAGAATACCACCACATTCGAAATATTCATTTACGATAGGATCATTGAATACATTTATCCAAAGTTCTTCATCATATTGACGATCATTTCTAGTTGGGTTTATTACATCAGCACAGGGACCTTCGAGAATACCAAGAATTGCTTCACCTTTATTATTAAGTTTTACTGAGTCATCTAAAACTAACTCTTCATTTTTCTTGATAAGTTGAGTTGCCATTATTGTCTCGCTTTAATTATAATTATTTTTTTTTAAGATTCAATTATTATATTTCTTTTAATAATAATTAGAAACTTTTTACACTAGAACTACTTACAGCGTTTTTATCAGTCTTCTTAGATGCTTTCTTTGCAGCCTTTTTAGCAGCTTTTGCAGCCTTTTTAGCAGCTTTTTCTGCTTTCTTTGCTTCTACTTTTGCGATTGCAGCTTTTACTTTTGCAATTTTCTTATCAAATTTTGCATCAAGTTTACTTTTAGCTTGTTCTAACTTTTCTAATTTAGTCATCTCTAGATCTCCTCTATTTATTTAATATTCTTATAAATTATTGGATAT
>JAZKYN010000043.1:0-12664 GCA_045612145.1 Bacilli bacterium | reverse complement strand
GATGTAGATAGTAAATATAAAAAATCAATTGATAATATTATAATCATTGAAAATCTTAATAGTTTTTCAAAAGATTATCAAATAGTTGACGTTGATAATTATAATTCAAGTAAATTAAAATGTTATATAACAGATTATGTTGCTTATTCACTTATTGCACATAATTATTTCAATGAGTATTTTGATTTATCAACAAATCCAACTATTAAACAAATATCAGATTACTTTATCAACAAAACATTAACTTCTTCTCAATTTAATTATCCAATTCAAATTGAAGGAATCATTGTAACAAATTTCAAAGATTTTGACAATGTTGATTTATCAGATCCAAAATATTTTGCAAGTTTTAATGATAATTTATGTTTCTATAACTCATTATTCTTCCAAACAAGTACTTATGTAGGCAATTCAGACGCAAGTGAATTCGTTTCAACTAGCAATATGAACTATGCATATGATGATTTCATCTATTCAGCACTTGGCAAAAATGGAACAATCAGTCATGTAAAAGTAACTTCATATAATAATGGATTAAATATTTTGAAAGGTAAACTTCCAGAGAAAAAACTTGAAGATGATGATATGGAGCAAATCGCAATCTCTTCTAGTTTATTAGAACAAATCACAGGTTTAACTGTTGAACAAGCAGTAATAAACCTTGATTATAGTAAAGGTGATATCGCACTTGTAAACCCAGAAACTGAAACTGCTGCAAACTTTGCTTTCTACGGATATAGCAGAGTTACTGCAAACTTCTCATGCCAAGTAGTTGGTATAATTGAAAGTGATGAACCAACAATATATTTCTGTAACCCTAATCAAAACAGTATGTATTACAATTATTTAAAACTTTCATTCTCTGATTATGACAATTCTTCTAAGAACTTTGGTGGATACTTAACAGTATCTATAAGTGATGATAAAGAATCAAATATCAACTTATACCAAACATTAAGGGACAACAATATTTCTATCGACAATTTATCATATGTTAAGTTACAAGTAGTAAGCGAATTTATCAATGAAAACTTAATTTTATTCTTAGGTTTATTCTTTGCGCTTTGTATGTTTAGTATCTTAATGATATTTAACTTTGTCGTTGTTACAATTAAAAATAGTACTAAAGACATTGGTATTTATATGTCACTTGGTATGAATGGATTTAAAATATCATTTATCTATTTATTCCAAATCATTTTAGTTAGTACAATCGCATTTGTACTATCTTCTGTTGGCGCAATAGTATTCTTAAATTTATTAGATAACTCATTAAGCATTCAGTCATCTGATTTAATTTTAGAAAAATATAATTTTGATTTAGCACCTATTGATTTCAAAACATTTGGAATTACAAAAACAGGTATCTTAGTTGCTCTTGGTTTAGCATATCTAGTACCTCTTCTTTCTGTAATTATTCCACTATTTAACTTATCACGTAAAAAACCAATAGATGTATTAAAAGTTTCATAGGAGGAGATTATGATAAAATTAATTAACGTTAATAAATATTATCAATCTGGTAATGAACTTATTCATGTTATCAAAGATCTAAACTATGAATTCCCAAATACTGGTCTTGTATTTATTCTAGGTCCAAGTGGATCAGGTAAATCTACTCTATTAAACCTATTAGGCGGACTTGATAAACCTGATAGTGGTGAAATATGGATTGAAAACAAAGAATTAAGTTCATTTACTAAAAAAGAACAAAACTATTATTTAAACAGTTATTTAGGATTTGTATTCCAAGAATATAATATCTTAAAAGATTTAAATCTAAAACAAAACATTAGCTTATCTTTACAACTTCAAAAAAGAAACAAAAAAGAAAGCAAGAAAAGAATCAATGAAATAATTGATGAAGTTGAATTAAATGGTCTTGAAAAAAGAAAAGTTAGCCAATTGTCAGGTGGTCAAAAACAACGTATTGCAATCGCAAGAGCACTTGTTAAAGATCCAAGCTTAATTATTGCCGATGAACCAACTGGTAACTTAGATAGTGAAACTAGTAAAAAAATATTCAACCTATTTAAAAAGATTTCAAAACAAAGATTAATTATCATTGTTACCCACGATGAAGAATCAGCATATTTATATGGTGATTCAGTACTAAAAATTGATACCGCAAATTCTAATACAGAAAAAGAACAAACAAAACTTGAAACTTCTAACACATTAAGTGTTGAATCAGTTTCAGATCGAAAGTTATATTTAGAGAAAGCAAAAACACCATTTAAAACAATTTTTAAATTAGCATTTAAAAATATTTGGGTTAAAAAACTAAGATATTCTTTAATGTTTATTATTAGTTTAATAAGTTTAGTCTTCTTAGCATTTGCAATTGAACTAAATGGTGATAAACTATATCAAAATGTTTATACAACAGTTAATAATAATATTAACTATACTGATATATATCAATATATTCCAAAAACAAATGTTGATAATAAAGATGATTTTTATGCAAAATATCAAAAATCACCATTAATGAATGATGCATACACTGTAATTAAACGTATTACAAGTGATTTAACATTACATAAATATCAAACAGTAAACATTGACTATTCGAAATATAATATCGAAAAAGCTAACTTCTTATATCAAGGTAAAATTGATACAATCATTTTATTTGATGAGACAAATGATTATAAACTATTAGCTGGAAAACTTCCTAATTCTGAAGAACCTGAAATTCTAATTACTGACTACTTAGTTGATGCATTTAAACACTTTGGAATTGTAGATAGTAATGCTAATATTTATACAATCATTAATAAATACTTTGATTTTGGATATCAAACACATTTCAAAGTTGTTGGTGTTGTCGAAACTAATTATAAAAAATGGATTCATTTGTCAAGATTTAAAACAACTCATATTTTTGATGAATATGATGAATCTATTGAAGGATTTGACTATGACTATTTAATGATGAATTCATTTATTGTTGGTAGCAAATATTATAATTATATTCTTTCAAGTAAATATATCAATTCAGAAATCAGTTTAAATGGTTATAAATTTTCAAATAATGATATTATTACTCCTGAAGAACATAATAAAAAATATAATGCAAGATATGGATATGTTCCAAGTGAAGATAATGAAATAATGATTCCTTATTCATTACTTGGTCCTATTTTTGGATTCTATAGCACGAGTTCTTGGGAATTAAGAAACTTTATTGATAATATGATTAATAATGAACCAGAGGTAAGTTTACAAATTAAATATGATCAAATTGATGTAGAAAACATATCTTACGATAAAACAGTAACAAAAAAATATAAAGTTGTTGGTTTAACTAGCGCAAATCACTTTGTATTAACTGAAAAAGCATACAATGATATTAAAGATGCGATTGATGTTGCGACAACAGTTGTTGATAACGAGAAAGTTATTGTTGAACTTTCAAATAATCCTAGTGTTGTTTTAAGCCAATTCAAAACATTATATAACAATGATTACCATTTTATAATTGATGTTTTCCAATATAAAGATTCAATTGAAAGTTATAACGTTGACCCAATGATTAAATTCGCATCTACTGGTGGTTTAATTGTATTTACAATTTTAACAATTGGTATTATGTGGACAATCATTTCAATTGAAATTGTTGACTCTAAAAAAGAAATTGGTATTCTTCGTTCAATTGGTTTAAGTGGTAAAAAAGTTTCATTAATATTCATTATTCAAACATTATTTATCAACGTCCTTTCTTATTTAGGATCTATTCCAATTGCATATTATATTATTAATGCATTTGGGGCAAACATTAAAGATGGTTTAGGTGAAATTAATTTATCAATGTATTCATTAACATATCGTTCACCTCTTGCACTTGCAGCCTTCGTATTATTAATTACATTATTCTCAACAATCTTACCATTACTTAAGATTATGAGAAAGAAAATCATTGATGTAATAAACGAAAGAGATAACTAAAAAACAAAACACATTAGATTACTTATCTAATGTGTTTTTATTTCGTCTTTTTTCTTCTCTTATTCTTTTGTTTTCTTCTTTTAATCTTCTATTTTCATCTTCCATTTGTTGATGAAGTTCTTTTTGTTTAGGGAATATGATCTTTACTAAGAATAAAGCTATAGGAATTGTAATTAATTTTTCTGGAGTAAACGGCATCCATAAAAAAGCCATATATGTTGTTCCAACGGCAAGCATCCATCCAATATCATATACTGTTCCAAAACCTATAAATAAATAAGCCCATCCATTTGTAAACATCCAAGCAATTAAAAAACAGACTAAGAATCGCCAATTACATAATCTTTTAAATAATAATTTTAAACGTGCTTTCATACTATTTTCTTATAAAGTTTGTAGCGATAAATTTTTCTTTTTCTGGAAGGCCAAACTCTTTTTTACCAAGTTCAATACTTTTTAAAAGAAAAACCATGTTTTTTGCAAGAGTTCTCATTTGTTGTAACCCTTCTAAATCTTGTTCTTCTTCTCCATATGAACCATAGAATCCGTTCCAATACTGTCCTGATGCAATAGGCATACCTGAAATAGTAAAATATTTGTTTAACTCATCATGTGTAGCAGTTATACCACCACGTCTTGCAACAGCGATACTTGCTCCAACTTTCATAGTTTTATTAAATTTTGAACTATGGAATAATCTATCTAATAATGAGATTAAACTACCGTTTGCAGAAGCATAATATACAGGAGAGGATAAAACTAATCCATCTGCTTCTTCAAATTTTCTCGCAACATCGTTAACAATATCATCAAATACACATTTAAAGTTTACACGACATTGTGAACAATCAATGCATCCTCTAATATCTTTATTCCCTATATTAACAATTTCATAATCAATACTTGATTCTTCAAAAACTTTTGTCATTTCAGAAATTGCTCTAAATGTAGCCCCATTTAAATTAGGACTACCATTAATAATTAAAACTTTCATATTTCCCTACCTTTTTAATAAATTTACAACAGTTTCTACATGTTCAGTCCAACAGAACATATCAAAGCATGTCATTTTATCAATTTTATAATATCTATTTAATACTTGTAAATCTCTAGCAAGTGTTGAAGGATCACAAGATACATAAATGATTTTATTAGGTCTAAGTTTAATAGCTGAATTTAAAAATTCAGGTGTAGATCCACTTCTTGGTGGATCCATAATAATAGCGTCGACCTTTTGTTTTTCATTAGCTAAATTAATAATAAAGTTTGTAGCATCATCACAAATAAACTTAACATTTGTAATATTATTATTTTTTGAATTAACAATAGCAGCACTAACTGCTTGTTTATTATTTTCTACACTTATAACATTTTTAACATTTTTAGAAAGAATCATACCAATAGTTCCAACACCACTATAAGCATCTATAATTGTTTCATTACCGTTAAACTTAGAATGTTCAATTACTTTTCCATATAGTTTTGTCGTTTGTAAAGGATTTACTTGATAAAATGCTTTTGATGTAATATTAAATGTTATTCCGCACATTTCATCTTTTATAAATCCAGGTCCATATAAAACTCTTTCTTTATCACCAAGTACAATACTAGTTTTTCTTGGGTTAATATTTTGAATAATAGTTTTAATTAAAGGAGAAAGATTTCTTATTCTTTTTACAACTTCATTTCTAGCTGGGAATACATCTGTTGATGTTACAATTGTTACCAAAACTTCTTTTTTGAATATTGCTTCCCTAATTAAAACGTATCTTACTAGTCCTATTTTTCTATCTTCATCATATGGTCTAATTTTTAAATCACTAAAGATTTTCTTAATACCTCTTGCAATTTCATTTTGCAACTGGCTATGCATTAAGCAATCTTCAATATCAACAATTTTATGAGAATTTTCTTCATAAAATCCACTTATAATTTTACCATTAGCAAATTTATAACCTAATATCATTTTATTACGATAACCAAAATTTTTCTCTGATGGAACAATTTCAGAAACTTTTTCTCTAATATTGTATTTAGCTAAACAACTATTTACATAATTTAATTTATGAGTTAAAGTATCTTGATATGTCTTATTTAATAATTGACAGTTACCACATGATTTATAATATTTACATTTTAAATTATTCATTGTTTGATTGTTCTTTCTTATAATTTGATAAAACTTCTATACTTTGTACAAATCTAGCAATTTTAGAAGCTTTCTCTCCATTTGTTGGCTTGAATTCAAATGTTCCTTCATCTGAAGGAATTGCAAAATGATTTCTTGTTTCAAAAGGAAATTGAGTTAATGCTGAAAGTTTAAAGTCAATTCGTTTTTGTTCACCATTAAACATTCCTTCATAATATAATTCATCATTTGTAAGTACAACTTTACCAGTTCCTAAGTTAATAAGTTTATAATCTTTATTAATATTATGATAAATGTTAAATGTTCCTTCTAAATTTAATGTGTTGTTTTTTACATTTTCTAAAATATCTTCTTTTTCCCAATTATACCATTTCGCTTCATTATCTAATAGAACTTCATCTTCTGAGTTTTGTTCAAAAACACCTTTAGAATTCATTTTAACTGAATATCCACATGAGTGACATGTTATAACATTATCAACTGTTTTTAATGAATCTTCACAATTGCATTTAGGACATTTATATAACATATCTTCGATACCTAAAATTAAATTTTCTGGTTTTAAGTTATAGTTATATTTTTCAACTTCATTTCTATCAACAATATCAAGTGATGTATAAACTTTTGAATAAATTTCTTCTTCAGATAATTGTTTTAGATCATCTTTATTAAGTAATTTATCAAACTTAATATGAACAGGATTTTTTCTACTTTTGATCATCCATTTTGGCCAAGCAAAATAACTTCCATGAAGTGTAACAGTATAAACATCTACATTACACATTTTAAGTAATTTAACAATTGATTTATCTAAATGTAAGCATTCACCATGCATTGTTATTTGGCCTACAGGTGCAATGGCAACGGGAAGTTTATGTTGTAATGCTCTTTTTATTTTTTTAATTGTACTAATATCTGATTTAAATTGTTCTTTTGGAATTGCTCTAACAAGATTTAAAAGAAATCTTATTTTAGATTTAAAATAAAAATGTGTTGATATTACATAAGATACTCTAGTATATCTAAATGCTGCAGTCGTTAAATAATGATCATATTTTGATGTATGATTATATAAAACTATACATCCTTCTTTTTTGTTACGTTGTTTAAATGCTTTTCTATCAATTTTAATTTTATTTAACATTCTAATTAAAACTTGTGAAACTGTAGAGTAAATAAACCACGCCCCTACACTTGGCATTACTTTTTCTTTTTTCTTATTTTTTGACATATATACTCCTTAAATGCTTAACGATTTACTTGATTTTTTTATGTATTTGTTGTACAATATATTAAATGCCACTGTGGTGAAATGGTAGACGCGCTGGACTCAAAATCCAGTGGTAGCAATACCGTGTCGGTTCGAGTCCGACCAGTGGCACCATTTTTATTTTTTAGTCACATAACATATCGTTTGATTTGTTATCACTAATTTTTTCAAAAACTTTAAATATTTGTTCTAATGTTTCTTCACCAATAACATTACCAAGTGCTAATAATACTTTTTCCATTGTCGCAATATTATTGCGTACAGTTTGAACTCCAAGTTCAGTTAATTTAATATGCATTTTTCTTTTATCTAAATCATCTTTTGAAAAATCAATCAAATTTTCTCTAGATAAAGAATTAAGCATTGCTGTAACTCTAGCTCTACTAATGTTTAATTTTAAACTAATGCATGAAGGAGTTAGTTCTTCTTCTGAAACATATAATAAATATAACAAAGAGTTTTTGCCTTCAGACATTTTTATTAATGTAGAAATATTTTCAGAATTTGACACTTTAAAAATTGAATTTATTAGATCATTTTTATTGTTCATTTCAACCTCCATAAATATTTTGTTAACACTGTTAACATTTTAATATATTTAGTCATTAATGTCAATTAAATTGCAAAACATAAAAATTTATACTATAATAATATAAAGGAGACTTACTATGAAAAATATTGAACGCTTTTTAAAATATGTATCTTTTGATACACAATCAAATCCATATAGTAATACATCACCAAGTTCTAAAACTCAATTTGAGCTTGGAAATTACTTAGTAAACGAATTAAAAAAAATAGGTATAAATAATGCATATATGGATGAATATGGCTATGTTTACGCATATATCCCTTCAAATTGCAATTGTAATAAAACAATTGGATTAATTGCACACATGGATACAAGTTTTGATGCATCAGGTAAAAACATAAAACCTGTTGTAATCGATTCATATGATGGATCAGTAATTAAATATAATAATAATCCAAATATTGAATTATCGCCTAAAGAATTCCCTTCTTTAAACAAGAAGCTTGGTCACAAATTAATTATAACAGATGGTACAACTTTACTTGGAGCTGATGATAAAGCAGGTATCACAATAATAATGAGTACAATTGATGAAATCCTTAATAGTAATAATGATTATCCAAATATAATTGTTACATTTACACCTGATGAAGAAATTGGTGAAGGAACTAAAAACTTTAATTATGACTATTATAAAGAAAGAAATTGTTCATTTGCATATACACTTGATGGTGGAGATATTGAAGAAATCAGTTTTGAAAACTTTAATGCTGCAAGCTGTGTTGTTAAAATTACTGGCAAATCAATCCATCCAGGTTCTGCAAAAGGAAAAATGATTAATAGTCAATTAATTGCAATGGAATTTAATGCAATGTTGCCACAAGATCAATTACCATCATTAACAGAAGGTTATGAAGGATTTTATCATTTAACAGCAATGAATGGTTCTGTTGAAGAATCTTGTTTAGAATATATTATTAGAAATCATAATAAAGATCTATATGAAAAACAAAAACAACTTGTGATTGATATTGAAAAATATCTAAATACTAAATATGGACCCGAAACAGTAGCTGTTACAGTTAAAGATTCATATTTAAATATGCGTGAAATAATATTACAACATCCAGAAATCTTAGAATACGCAATAAAAGGACTAAAAAGAAATAAGCTTAACCCAACATTCTTACCAATTAGAGGCGGAACTGATGGTGCTAGATTATCATTTGAAGGAATTTATACTCCAAATTTGGGAACAGGAGGAGAAAACTTCCATGGTCCATATGAATACTTAGATGTAACAGATATGGAAAAAATGATTAAAGTATTAATCTCTATTCTAAAAATTATTACAGAGTAAACAAAAAGGCAATCAATTAAAATTTGATTGCCTTTTTTTATTATCTAATTGTTTCAATAATTGTAGGCCTTGGACTAACCTTGTTTTTAGTTAATGAATAAGCGTCTAAAACAATAGAAATTGCTTGTTCAGTACTTTTACCATTTGTATATATAGTTGCTAGAACATCACCAGTTGATAATTTATCACCAACTTTTTTGTTTAAAACGATACCTACACCCATATCAATAACATCTTCTTTAGTAGCTCTTCCTGCGCCTAAAATCATAGCAGCTTCACCAATTTTTAAAGCATCGATTTCTTCAACATACGCATCATCTTCTTCATTGTATGTTAAATCAATACTTTCTTCAGCAAGTGGTAAGATTGAATAATCATCTACAACTAATTCATTTCCGCCTTGAGCTTTGATCATTTGTTTTAATTTATTTAATCCACTACCATCTTTAATAGCATTTTCAACCATATTAAGAGCTGTATTATAATCATTTGCAAATTTACAAACAAGTAAAATTTCAACTACAAATTCTTTACATAAGTTAGTAAAGTCTTTTGGACCATTTCCTTTTAAAGTTTCAATAGCTTCAATTACTTCTAAAGTATTACCAACAGCATTACCTAATGGTTGTTCCATATCAGAAAGTGTTGCGACAACATCTTTATTAGCTTTTTTACCGATTTCAACCATTAATTTAGCAAGTTCTAAAGCACTTTTTGCATCTTTCATGAATGCACCACTACCAACTTTAACGTCAAGAACGATATGATCTGCTCCACTTGCTAGTTTTTTTGACATAATAGATGAAGCAATTAATGGAATAGAATCAACTGTAGCTGTAACATCACGTAATGCATAAAGTAATTTGTCTGCAGGTGTAATGTTAGCAGATTGGCCAATAATAGCAATACCAATTTCATTTACTTGATCAAAGAATTCATCAGCTTCTTTCTCGATATTAAATCCAGGAATTGATTCAAGTTTATCAAGTGTACCACCTGTGTGTCCTAAACCTCTTCCGCTCATTTTTGCCATTTTAACACCTAATGCTGCTGCAAGAGGTGCAACTACTAAACTAGTTTTATCTCCCACACCACCAGTAGAATGTTTATCACATTTAATTCCTTTAATTTTTGATAAATCGATAATTTCACCACTATGTAACATAGCATCTGTTAAAAAGAAAACTTCATCATCAGTCATTCCATTTAAACAAATTGCCATTAAAAGAGCACTAACTTGATAATCTTTAATAGATCCTTCAACATATCCATTAATTATAAAATTAATTTCATCTTTTGTTAATGCGAAATTTTTCTTCTTTTTCGCAATTAAATCTACAATTCTCATAAATTGTTCCTTTCTAGAAGTTACTTATTCTTTCATAAACTTCAAAAGTTAAATTGTTTTCTTTTTTACTACTTATTAATTTAAATTCACTAAAATTAATAGTTGGGAAATACACATTACCTTCATGTGCCCCTTCAATTCTTGTCAAGTATAATTTATCTGCTTTTGGTAGTAACATTTCATATACCATTTTACCACCAATAACAAATAATTCTTCATCTTTGAATTTATTAATTAATTCGTCAATATTATTAACAATGATTGCATCATGTTTTAATTCTTTTTCATAAGTTAAAACATAACTTGTTCTTCCAGGTAATGTTTTTCCAATTCTATTTACAATTGATAAATAAGTATTGTAACCCATTATAAGAGAATGTCCTAATGTTACTTTCTTAAAGTATTTTAAATCTTCTGGTTCATTCCAAGGTAAATCATTACCATTACCAATTAAAAAATTTTCGTCAACAGCAACAATAATAGATAACATTATACAGCCACCTTTCCTTTAATGCCTTTATAAGGATTATAATCTACTAGTTCAAAATCTTCAAAAACAAAATCTTCAATATTTTTTCTATCATTTAAAATATTCATTTTTGGAAGACTTCTAGGTGTTCTTGTAAGTTGTTTGTTAATTTGCTCAATGTGATTTGAATAAATATGAACATCACCTAATGTATGAACAAATTCTCCTAGTTCAAGATTACATACTTTCGCAACCATCATTGTTAATAAGGCATATGATGCAATATTAAAAGGTACACCTAAAAATAAATCGGCAGATCTTTGATATAACATACAAGATAATTTAGAATCAGTAACGTAAAATTGGAATAAGGAGTGACATGGTGGTAAAGCCATTTTATCAATTTCTAAAGGATTCCATGCACAAACAATTAATCTTCTTGAATTAGGATTTTCTTTAATTTGCTTAATAACATCGCCTAATTGGTCAACTGCATTTTCACCGTTACCGAAATTACGCCATTGTTTACCATAAACCGGTCCTAAATCACCATGTTTTTTTGCGAATTCATCATCAAGTTTAATTTTTTCAACAAATTCTTCAAGACTTTCTCCATTATATTCTGAACTTTTTTTAAATATTTCATATGGCCATTCATTCCATATTCTTACATCATTATCAACTAAATATTTAATATTAGTGTCACCTTTAATAAACCATAATAATTCATGAATTATTGATTTTAAATGAACACGTTTAGTTGTTAATAACGGAAAGCCTTCACTTAAATCAAAACGCATTTGTGCTCCAAATAATGAATATGTCCCAGTATTTGTTCTATCTCCTTTAAAAGTCCCTTCATTTAATATTTTACTACATAATTCTAAATATTGTTTCATAAAAAACCTCTTCTTAATATTGTTTTTTTATTATATCACATAATTTACTATTTTTCAATTAATATATTTATGGATTAATATTTTTTCTATTATAAGTATGAATATAAACTACTCTTTCTCCAATAATTTCAATTGAAGGAATTTTCTTCTTAAATATTTCATCTCCTTTAATAAATGACACCTCTGTATCTTTTACGACAAGTCTACCTTTAACACCAATAATATCTCCTTTATCTAAATACTCACATGCGTTTTCAGCAACAGCATTCCAAACTGATATTTTAATAAAATCTGTTTCAATATTTCCTTCCATGTTTTTGAATGGCCTTGCTACAGCAAGATTTATTGTTGAAACTCTAAACTCCCCTTCATAATCTTTTAATGTTGGCTTTTCAACCACTCTTCCAATTAATGTAACTTGATTTATCATATTTACTCCTCCTATATATGATAATAGGAGTATACAATATTTAATTAATATGTCATAATTGCTAATTATTGCATTTAATATCAAAAGCTATTTAATTTGTCAAAATTATAATACTTATCAACAAAAATGATGTTGATACAAACTAATTTATCATAAATTAATAAATCATAATATTTTAAGAAGTATTTGTATTATTTATTTTTTTTGGTTTACACTAATAAATAAGACAGGTGATTTATACGAAAACATCAACGAT
>JAZKYN010000042.1:0-9871 GCA_045612145.1 Bacilli bacterium | reverse complement strand
ATAAATAATTATTCTTTTATGTATAATGGTATATAAATAATTATTCTTTTATGTATAAAAATATAAAAATGTTTATTCTTATATTTTTATATGTATTATAAAAAAAGTTATAAATTCAAAGTAATAAAAAAAACGACGTTTCGGAGTAAAAAACGTTGTTTTGTGTGATTTAAAAAAACGACAATAGAGATGTTTTTTATTATATAAAAATACTATATATATAATATAAGGAATATACATAAATACATAAAAATACTATAAAAACAAGGTGTTTGAAGGTAAACGTCGTTTTTTTGATAGGAAATTTCCTATTAACAAAATGTGGGATAAAAACACAGTGATTAGCGTAAAAAAAAGATGTTTTTTAAGCTAAAAAAAAGTAATCAAAAATGTTGTAAAAAAAACTGAAATATGGTATAATTAAAGTATAAAAAAAGAGGTGGGTTATGGTTAAAATCAAGATCGTTACAGAGTACATAAAATTAGGCCAATTTTTGAAGTTTTCAGGGGTTGTTTCGATGGGAAGTGAATGTAAAGATTTTATTGAAAATAATTGCATAAAAGTTAACTCGAACATCGAAAAACAACGCGGAAAGAAGCTTTTTCCTGGTGATTTAATTGAAATAAATGGTGAAAAATATTTGATAGAGGATGAAAATGCATCTTAAAACACTTAAACTTAATAATTTTAGATGTTTTTTAGATAAAAAAGTCTCTTTTGAACAAGGAGTAAATGTTATTTATGGGTTGAACGCCGTAGGAAAGACTTCTCTTCTTGAAGCTGTTAATTATTTAGTTTTAACAAAAAGTTTTAAAGAGTATGATGATTCCGTTCTATTTAAAGAGGGTACGAAGTCTTTTTCAGTGAATGGAACTGTATTTGCATTTGACGATGAGTTTAAATTAAAAATTTTACGAAACCAATCAGGTAAAGTGGTTTTTAAAAATGATTCCAGATTTTCTAAGATAAGTGATTATGTAGGAGAAGCACTAGTAGTTTCTTTTTCTAATGACGATTTGTTTAATTTGAATAAAGGGGCTAGAGAACGTCGTAAAATTTTTGAGCCGATTTTTTGTCAAATTTCGAAAGATTATGTTGTTGAGTGTAATTATTATAAAAAGATTTTAAACGAGAGAAATGCACTCTTAAAACGCCTGACAATTGAAAATAGCGAGTCTTTAAAAACGTTGTTGCTAACACTTGATTTGCAACTTGTAGAGAAGGGTAAAAAGATTGTTGAATATCGAAAAACGTTTATTGAAAAAATAAGACCTCTTTTTGTAAAAAAATATTCTAGGATTGTTAAAGGATTAGAAGGTGTTGATATAGTTTATAAACCTTCATGTTCTGTAGAAGAGTTAGAAAAAAAGATTAAAGAAAGTAAAAATATCGACATAATAAAAGGGACCACAAATTATGGTCCTCATAAAGATGACTATGTTTTTATTATTAATAATAAAAACATTATAGATTATGGATCTCAAGGGCAACAAAGAAGTGTTTTAATTTGCTTGAAAATGGCTTTTGTTGACTATTTGTTTGAGTGTAAAAAAGACTATCCGATACTTCTTTTAGATGATGTATTGAGTGAATTAGATGTAGAAAGACAGAATAATTTACTAAAAGAAATTGATAAAAATGTTCAAGCTATTATCTCAACAGCAACTCTTTCAGAAATTAATAAAGAGGTGCTAGATAAGGCTAATATTATTACTTTAGAGAAGGAGATGTAATTATATGGACGAAAAGGAATTAAGTACTTTAGAAGCTGAAAAGAACTATGGATCGGAGAGTATTCAAGTTCTAGAAGGGTTAGAGGCTGTTAGAAAAAGACCAGGTATGTACATTGGTTCAACAGGACCAAGAGGGTTACATCACCTTGTTTGGGAAATAGTAGATAACTCTGTGGATGAGGCTTTAGCGGGCTTTTGTAATGAAATAAATGTTGAAATCAGTGTGGATAACTTTGGGGATAACGTCATCACAGTTGTGGATAACGGGCGTGGTATGCCAACAGACATTCACCCTAAGACTAAAGTTAGCGCAACAGAGACTATTTTTACTGTGTTACATGCCGGTGGTAAGTTTGATAATAACAGTTATAAAGTGTCAGGGGGTCTTCACGGTGTTGGTGCATCAGTAGTTAATGCACTTTCTTGTTGGCTTGAAGTTAATGTTCACCGTAATGGTAAGATTTATCGTCAAAGATTTGAAAGAGGTGCAGTTAAGTCTCCTCTTGAAGTTATTGGTGAAACTGATAGAACCGGAACAACTGTTAAGTTTTGTCCAGATAAAGAGATATTTAAAGAAACAACTATCTTCGATTATGAAACTTTAAGACATCGTATTCAAGAACTTGCTTTTTTAAATAAAGGATTAAAGCTTACTATTGCCGATGTTAGAAATAAAGATAACATAAAAAATGGGGATTACTGTTATGAAGGCGGTCTAATTGAATATGTTAAATTTATAAATAGAGGTAAAAAACCTCTTCATAATGATGTTATTGTTGTTGAAGACACGATTGAAGATACATTAATTGAGATTGCTTTCCAATATACTGAGGATTATAGTTGTAATATTAGATCATTTACTAACAATATTACAAACAATGAAGGTGGAACTCATGAGGAAGGTTTTAGAAATAGTTTAACTAGAATTTTAAATAATTATGGTAAGAGTGCTAACATCTTTAAAAAAGATGAAAGTTTATCTGGAGATGACGTTCGTGAAGGTTTAACTGCAATTGTATCTTGTAAAATAAGTGACCCACAATTTGAAGGGCAAACTAAGACAAAACTTGGTAATACTGAGGTAAGACGTATTGTTTCTCAAGCTATGGGTGAAAGATTTGAGGCATATTTATTAGAAAATCCAGCTAATGCGAAGATGATTGTAGAAAAATCACTTCTTGCGCTACGTGCTCGTTTGGCGGCAAAAAAAGCCCGTGAAGCGACTCGTCGTAAGAGCCCTTTAGATTCACTTGGATTTGCATCAAAACTGTCAGATTGCCGTACAAAAGACCCTCAGCTTGCGGAAATGTACATAGTCGAAGGAGATTCTGCCGGTGGTTCTGCAAAAATGGGTAGAGAAAGTTACTATCAAGCAATACTTCCACTACGTGGTAAAGTATTGAATGTTGAAAAAGCAACAGCATCTCGTGCACTAGGTAATAAAGAAATCTTATCTATGATCCAAGCAATTGGTACAGGAATTGGACCAGAGTTCCAAATTGAGAATGCAAGATATCATAAAATAGTAATTATGACCGATGCCGATGTCGATGGAGCTCACATTAGAACGTTATTATTAACATTCTTCTATAGATTTATGAGACCGATTATAGAAAAAGGTTATGTTTATATCGCACAGCCTCCTCTATATAAGATTCAACAAGGTAAAAAAATAGAATATGCATATAGTGATGAAGAATTAAATTTAAAATTAAGTGAAATAAGTGGTAAAAGAGAAATCCAACGTTACAAAGGGTTAGGGGAAATGAATGCTGAACAGCTATGGGAAACAACAATGGACCCTAAAAGACGTGTTTTATTACAAGTTACACTTGAAGATGGCGAAAAAGCAGATGAAGTTTTCTCAATGTTAATGGGTGAAGATGTAGAACCTAGAAGAAAATTCATTGAAGAAAATGCAGTATTTGCACAAAATATTGACGTTTAGGAGGTAAGGTATGTCAGAAAAAGATAATTTCATAGATGAAGAATTAGATCTTGATGAAGAAACTTCTGAAGAAGAAGATGAAGAACAAGAAGAAAATCCTGATGCTGATCCCGAATTAACGAAAATAGATCAAAATTTACTTGATGAAAAAGAAGAATTTGATAAAGTACAACCTGTAAATTTAGCAGATGAAATGCAAAATTCATTTTTAAGTTACGCAATGAGCGTAATTGTAGCAAGAGCCTTGCCAGATGTAAGAGATGGATTAAAACCAGTTCACAGAAGAATTCTTTATGCAATGAATGATTTAGGTCTTTACAGCGATAGAGCACACAAAAAATCTGCTCGTATCGTTGGGGACGTTATTGGTAAATACCATCCACATGGGGACTCAGCCGTTTATGAAGCGATGGTTAGAATGGCTCAAGACTTTAGTTATCGTTATCCACTTGTAGATGGACACGGTAACTTTGGTTCTGTTGATGGTGATGGCGCTGCCGCAATGCGTTATACTGAGGCAAGAATGAGTAAAGTTGCCGCAGAAATGCTACGCGATTTAAATAAAAATACAGTTGATTTTGTTGATAACTATGATGGATCTGAACAAGAACCAGCAATTTTACCTGCAAGAATACCAGCACTTTTAGTAAATGGTGCTAGTGGTATTGCCGTAGGTATGGCAACAAACATTCCAACACATAACTTAACAGAAGTAATTAATGGTACACTTGCTTTAATTCAAAACCCAGATATTACAATTGAAAAACTAATGGAATATATTCCTGCTCCTGACTTTCCAACAGGCGCAACAATCATGGGTCTTTCAAACGTAAAAAAAGCATACCAAACAGGTATGGGGACAGTTACAGTACGTGCAAAAACTAACGTAGTTACTTTACAAAATGGTAAAAAAGAAATTATTGTAACAGAAATTCCATATCAAGTAAATAAAACTCGTTTAATCGAAAGAATTGCTGAACTTGCAAAAGATAAAGTAATTGATGGAATTACTGATTTAAGAGATGAATCAAACAGAAAAGGTATGAGAATTATCATTGAACTTAGACGTGATGCTAACGTAAATGTAATCTTAAATAACCTGTATAAACATACGCAAATGCAAACAACATATAGTGTAAATATGATTGCACTAGATCATGGTCAACCAAAAGTCTTAAATTTAAAACAAATTTTAGAATGTTTTGTTGCTCACCAAGTAGAAGTTGTAACAAGAAGAACGCAATTTGACCTAGATAAAGCAAAAGCAAGACTACATATCGTTGAAGGTTTACTAATTGCACTTGCAAATATTGATGAAGTTGTCGCTACAATCAAAGCTTCAAAAACAGCAGAAGAAGCTACAAAACAATTAGTTGCTAAATTCTTATTAACAGAAATTCAAGCAAAATCAATTCTAGATATGAAACTTCAACGTCTAACTGGACTTGAAATCGAAAAACTAGAGCGTGAAAAGAATGAATTAATTGATATAGTAAGATATTTAACAGAAATCTTAGAAAATCACGATAAATTAATGGACGTAATTGTCTCAGAACTTTCTGAAATTCAAAGAAAATATGGAGATGATAGAAAATCAGACATTGATTTAAGTGAAGATTTAGATGTAGAAGATGAAGACTTAATACCTGAAGAAGATGTAATTGTAACAATTACGAATAAAGGTTACATTAAACGTATGACTGTAGATACTTATAGAGCTCAAAGAAGAGGTGGAAAAGGTATTACAGGAAGTAAGATGCAAGAAGATGACTTTATTGAAAAAGTAATCTATACATCAACACATGATAACCTAATGTTCTTTAGTAATTTTGGCCAAGTTTACTTACTAAAAGCGTTCCAAATTCCTGCATCAAGTAGAACATCAAAAGGTTTACCAATAGTCAACTTATTAAAGTTTGATGAAGGTGAAAAACTTGCTACAGTAATCAACGTTAAATCACTTGATGAACCAGGATATCTAATCTTTGGTACAAAAAATGGTATTATTAAGAAAACTGAACTTACACAATATAAAAATATTAGAAGTACAGGTATCAGAGCGTTAATTTTACAAGAAGGCGATGAACTTATAGGTGTTGCAAGAACTAATGGTACACAAGATGTCATTTTTGGCGCATCAAATGGTAAAGCAGCATGCTTTAATGAAGAGACAGTTAGATCAACAAACAGAGCTGCAGCTGGAGTTAAAGGAATAAGAGTTGCAGAAGGCGAAAAAGCAATCGGACTTGTAGTTGTAAATGGTGAAGAAGATGAAATTACAGTAGTAACTGAATTTGGATATGGTAAAAGAACACCAACAAGTGACTTCAAAATCAAAGGAAGAAACGGAAAAGGTGTAAAATACATGAATATCACAGAAAAGAGTGGACGCCCGGTAAGTCTTGCACCATCAACAGGTGAAGATGATTTAATGATTATCACAGATAAAGGTATGGTAATAAGAACATTCTTAGGTGATGTATCTAAATTTGGTAGAGATACACAAGGTATTAGACTAATTAGATTAAATGATGGTCACTTAGTATCAACAATTGCTGTTGTTCCTCACCAAGAAGAAACAGAAGAAGAAGAGATTGTTGATAACTCAATTAATGAAAAATTAATGCATCTTGATGAATTAGTAGAAGAAACTGACGAAGAACAAGATGAAGAA
This sequence comes from Bacilli bacterium, assembly GCA_045612145.1. Taxonomy (GTDB): domain Bacteria; phylum Bacillota_I; class Bacilli_A; order ML615J-28; family CAG-313; genus CAG-313. Next base: position 3,515 of record JAZKYN010000042.1, on the reverse strand, counting down.
ATCTTAGAAGACAAAGAATAATATTAAGATTTCTTGACAAAAATAAATAAAAAAACTATAATATTTGAGTAAATCCAGTGAAAAGGACTAGTAACTAAACCTATTTATGAAGAAGTGACTTAGTGATAGTGAAAAACTAAGATAAATAATTAGTGAATCTACCTTTGAGGAGAAATATGAAAATATTTCCGGTATAATAGATCCGTTATTTCTAAAAAAGCGAGAGCATGCTCTAATCGGGGTGGCACCGCGGACAGTAATAAAAACCGTTCGTCCCTGTTACAAAAGAAAAAAATCCTTTGTAACAGGGATTTTTATATGGAAAAAGGAGAAAAGTATGTTAGATATTAAATTAATTAGAGAAAATGTAGAAGAAGTAATCAATAGACTTAACACACGTGGAGGAGACTTTTCATACTTACGTGATGTTAAAGAAATGGATGAACAAAAAAGAATAAAACTTAGTGAAGTAGAAACACTAAAAAGCGAAAGAAATCAAAAATCAAAACTAATTGGTGAATACAAAAGAAATAAAATGGACGCAACTCCAATTTTAAATGAAGTTGCAAACATTGGTGATAAAATTCAAGTTTTAGATAAAGAAGTATTAGAATTAGATGAAAAAATCAAATATTACATGCTAAGAACACCAAACCTTGTAAGTTTAACTACAAAAGTTGGTAAAGATGAAACAGAAAATAGAGAAATCAGAAAATTCAAAGAACCTACAAAATTTGATTTTGAAGTAAAAGATCACGTTGCACTAGCAGAAAAACTAGATATCTTAGATTTCGATAGAGCCGCAAAAATCACAGGCGCAAGATTTGTTGTATATAAAGGCCTTGGAGCACGTCTTGAAAGAGCTCTTATTAGCTTCATGATGGACTTACATGCAAAACAACACGGATATACAGAATTAATGCCTCCATATATTGTAAATGGCGCAAGTATGCTTGGTACTGGACAATTCCCAAAATTCCAAGAAGATGCATATAAAGTATCAGCAGGACAAGAAGATGATAACGATTGGTACTTAAACCCAACAGCAGAAGTTCCAAGTATCAATATGTATAGAGACGAAATCATTGATGGAGACGCTCTTCCAATCAAATTCTGTTCTTATACAACTGCATTTAGAGCAGAAGCAGGATCAGCTGGTAGAGATACAAGAGGAATATTAAGACAACATCAATTTAATAAAGTAGAACTTATTAAATTCACAAAACCAGAAGATTCATACGATGAACTAGAAAAAATGTTATTAAACTCAGAAGAAGTATTAAAACAACTAGACATTCCATACCATGTAGTAGAACTTTGTACAGGTGATATGGGATTTGGTATGGCAAAAACATACGATATCGAAGTGTGGCTTCCAGGACAAAACTGCTATAGAGAAATCGGATCAATCTCAAATGCTGAAGATTTCCAAGCACGTCGTGCAAATATTAGATTCAAAAGAACAAAAGACGCAAAAACAGAACTTGTTCATACACTTAACGGATCAGGTTTAGCAGTAGGAAGAACACTAATTGCAGTACTAGAAAACTACCAACAAGAAGATGGATCAATCAAAGTACCAGAAGTACTAGTTCCATATATGGGAGTTAAAGAAATTAGATAAAAAGAAGCGAGAAAATGAAGAAAATATTTTTTTATATATTTTTAATAATAAGTCTTTTAACACTAACAAGTTGTAGAGATATAGAAAGAGTAGTATACGCAAAGTTTTTTGGACCAAAATTTTCAACAATTACATTTGATTCCAATGGAGGTTCATCTGTTTTAAAAAAACAACGAGTGAAAAAAGGAAGATGTATAAAAAAACCAACAGATCCAATTAATCCTGGTTTCGATTTTGAAGGATGGTATTTTGAAGACCATCTATGGAATTTTAAAAAAGACAAACCAATTTATAGTTTAACTCTTAAAGCAAAATGGAAATCTGCCGAATATACTATTAAATTAGATACAAATGGTGGAATTGAAACTTACGAAGATATGAAAGTTTCATATTTATCTGAATACACGTTACCAACACCCTCCAAAGAAGGATATGTATTCGTAGGTTGGAAAAATGAAAATCGATATATTACTTCAAATAAATGGACATATACAGAAAATAAAGTTTTTGTTGCAGAATGGGCTAAAGAAAACATAACAATTTCATTTGTTACAAATGATTCAAATCAAAATATAAATCCAATGTACGTAAAATACGCAGAACAATACCAACTACCAATTTTAAATAAAGATGGTTATAGATTTTTAGGATGGTATAAAGATCAAGAAAGAATGGATTTCTTTGCGCCTAATATTAAAGAAGACGTAACACTCGTAGCAAAATGGGAAAGTTTATCAGAAAATCCAACTTATGATTTAGAATATAAATTGAATAAAGATGGAAAAAGTTATAGTGTAGTTGGAATAGGTTCAATGCCATATAATGATGTAATAATACCAAAAATATATAAAGGATTACCTGTAATAAGTATTGCAGCAGGAGCATTTGAAAATTGTTCAAAAATAAAAACAATTATTATACCAGATACTGTAACAAGTATTGGAGGTATTGCTTTTTATTATTGTACAAACTTACAATATATAGAAATTCCTGAAAGTGTAACATATATAGGAAACTATGCTTTTGGATATTGTAAAAGTTTAAAAAATGTTATTCTTCCAAGCCAAATGACAATATTAGAGGAAGGATTATTTTCTTATTGCTCTAATTTATTAACTGTTCAATTACCAAAAAAATTAGAAACAATTAGATATGACGCATTTGGAAATTGTATAAATTTATTAACTATAGATATTCCATATGGTTTAACAACTATAGAATATTATGCATTTAGAGACTGTGATAGTTTAAAAAGTGTTAATCTGCCACAAACTTTAAATTCAATTGGCAATAATGCCTTTGAAAGTTGCAATAGTTTAGAAAGTATTATTATTCCAAATGGAATAACAACTATACAAAACTACACTTTTTTGGGCTGTAGAAACCTAAAATATGTTAATATTCCAAACACAATAATAAGTGTTGGAGTTGGAGCATTCTCTAATTGTGTAATTTTGGAAAGTATTACTCTTCCTGAAGGATTAACAAAAATAGGAAGTTTTGCTTTTTCTGGCTGTTATAGTTTAACTAGTTTTATTATTCCTAGTACAGTAACGAGTATTGAAGAACATGCATTTCAATTTTGTAGAAATTTAGCAAGTATTGTTATTCCAAAAAATGTATCCAAGATGGGCTTTGAAGTATTTGAACAATGTTCAAATTTAACAATATATTGTGAAATATCTTCACCTTTATCAGGGTGGAATATCGAATGGAATAAAGAATATAAAGGCAAATATGTACCTGTTGTTTGGAATTATAAAGGAAATTAAAATATGATAATAAAAAATACCCTATAAATAGGTATATCAGCCTATTTTATAGGGTATTTTTATATTTTTCTCTATGATATTATTAAAATTACAAAAAAAATTGATAATAAAATATTTTA
>JAZKYN010000041.1:0-3686 GCA_045612145.1 Bacilli bacterium | reverse complement strand
CTTTCCCCCTATATTTTAAATAAAAAATAAAAAAGCATCCTATAGCAAAAAATGCTATAAGTTGCTTGTTTTTAATAATATTATTCTGTATATTATTTTTTAACTAGTTTATAAGCAGCCCCCCTTTTTGCTATATATCGTAGTGTTAAATTATAATTATAGATATTACCCCTAAAGTTGCAAAAAACAACAATTCACCCCCTTAAATTTGTTTTTGCAAAGTTATTTTACAATTTATAAATTATTATGTCAAATAAAAAAAAAGGTTGGTAATACCAACCTTTAAAATTATGCTAATCTTTGTAAACGAGTTTTAGCGTGTTTATTTCCTTTATCAGAAGCTTTTTTGTACCATTTGATTGCTTCATCTATATCTCTTTCTACACCTTTACCGTATTCATAGAAACTACCGATCGCATCAAGTGCCCAACCATTTCCTTTGTCAGCTGCTTTTTGATACCATGCTAATGCTTGTTCATAGTTTTGTTCTACACCATAACCATATTGATAGCATTCTGCAAGTTTATTCATAGCACCTTCAATATTTTGTTCAGCTGCTTCAGTGAACCATTTGATTGCTTCTTCATAATTTTGTTCTACACCGTTACCAGCGAAGTAGCAGTTACCAACACTATATTTTGAAATATTGTGTCCAGCTTCTGCTGCAGTTTGGTACCATTTAAATGCTTCTTCGTAGTTTTGTTCAGTACCACGTCCATAGTAGTAGCATTCACCAAGTCTGCTCATAGAGTTCTTGTTACCAGCTTCTGCTGATTTTGTGAAGTATTCAAGAGCTTTAGCTTCATCTTGTTCTACACCATCACCATAGTAATAGCAGTTTGCAAGTTTATTTTGAGCCCATTCATTTCCAGCATCTGCAGCAACAGCGTACCATTTAACTGCTTCAGCGAAATCTTTTTTAACTCCTTCACCATATGAATATCTATCACCAAGTGTTGATGCTGCAAGTACTACACCTTTATTTGCTGCTTCTGTATAATAAGCAACAGCTTTTTCAGCATCTTTTTCTACACCTTTACCATAGAAATAACATTCACCTAAATAATATAAAGCCCAATCACTTTCCATTTGTGAAGCTGCTTCAAAGTATTTAACTGCTTGTTCAAAATTTTGTACTACACCTTCTCCACGGTAGTAACAATTTGCAAGTGATTCTGTTGCGAATGGATGATTTTGTTTTGCAGCTTGTTTGTACCAATAAACTGCTTTACGATAGTTTCTTGGAACACCTTGTCCAAAATAGAAGCAATCTGCGATTGCATTTTGTGCTTCTGTGTGTTCTAGCATTGCTGCAAGTTCATAATAATAAGCTGCTTTCTTTTCATCTTTTTCAACACCGATACCTGCTAAGTATAATTGTGCAAGATCTACTTCTGCTTGTGCATGATCTTGTTTAGCTGCTTGTTCATAATAAGATACAGCCCCTTCATAGTCTTCTTTTTCAAAACATTCTTTTGCAAGTTCATATTTTTCAAGAGCTGTTAATTGTTGTTCATTGTTTTCTAATTTTGCCATAATTTTTCTTTCCTCTACTTATAATTTATTTTTTTAGCGGACTGTTTATTTCTTCCCAAAACAGTCTATACTATTATACATTTTTTAGGTATTTTTGTCCACCAATTTCATAAACTTTTTTCGAGGTTTTTTTACGTTTTTAAACAGTTTTTTCTTTTATTAAAATCCAAGTTTTTTATAGTGATCAAGTAGTTCTGAAAATCTTTGATAATGTACAATTTCTCTTTGTCTTAAGAATAAAAGTGGTTGTATAACTTCTTGATCTGTAGCAAGTGAAATTAGATTTTCATATACTGCTCTTGCTTTTTGTTCAGCTGCCATATCTTCTACGATATTTGCGATTACATCACCAGTTGCGCTTATATAAGCTGTTGTAAATGGAACTCCATTTGCATTTTCAGGGAATAAGTCAATTCCATGTTCTGTATAATATGGCTCAAGTCCTGCTTTTTTTATTTCTTCAATTGTTGCACCTTTCATTAATTGTTTCATCATTGTTTGTAACATTTCAATATGTGCAAGTTCTTCTGTACCAATATCATTTAATAAAGCTTTACCATAATCATCAGGCATTGTTGCTTTTTGATTTAAATATCTTATTGCAGCAGCAAGTTCTCCTTGAGGTCCACCATATTGGCTGGCAATAATAGATGCCATTTTTAAATCTTTTTTTGTTATATTAATTGGATATTCAAGTATTTTCTCATATAAAAACATTACATATTCCCTCCGTCAAATGGCCATTTATTTTGCCACTTCCATGTTGGACCTTTGTTTTCTTTTGAATCAAGTGTAATCGGTCCATATTTTGATTCATATTCTTTTTTTGCATTTAGATATTGTTCTAAATATCTATCAAATAAATCTTTTACAACTTTATTATTTGGATTTACATCTAAAAACAGTTGTAAATCAATAAGAGCAAATTGATATGCCATTAACATATGTAAAGGATTTTTTTCATCTAATCTTCTTGGAACTTTGTTTTCAAATTGGTTATACAATGTAGAATCCATGTTTCCTTTTGAAAAACCATCAAGTGCTACATAAAATCCTAAATTAGAATTATTTGCTCTTAAATTATCTTGATAAAGTTTTATCAGATTTAAATAATTATAATTCATTTTATCTACCTCCACTTTAAGATATGTTTTTAAAAAATAAAATGAATGGGCTATTCAATGATTTCCCATTCACATTCTAAGTTTATATTATATTTTTTTAATGATTCTTTTTTAATTAAATCAATTAACTCTATCATGTCTAAAAAAGTTGCATTTCCTTTATTAATTATAAAATTTGTATGATGATTACTAACCATTACATTTTTGTATTCAAATCCTCTAAAACCTAGTTTATCTATAATTTGCCATGCTTTTTTATTTTCTATGTTTTTAAATGTAGAACCTGCTGATAATACATTTATTGGTTGTGTATCTTTTTTATTCTTTTTATATGTTGCTATTTTTTCAAGGGGCATTTCTTTTATAAATGCTTTATTTAATTCTATAGTTGCACTTACTATAATTCCTTTTATTGTTTTAAATATACTACTTCTATATTTTAAATCCATTTCATCTTTTGTAATTGTTACTAAGTTTCCTTTTTCAGTTAAATATGTAACATCACATATTATATCTTCCATAGATGAGTTATATGCCCCCGCATTCATATATATAGCTCCACCTATTGTACCAGGAATTACACATAAAAATTCTTGTTTAGTATATCCTTGTTTTGCAAGTTCAAATGCAAATCTTGATGTAAGAGCTCCTGAACCAACTATAAACTTGTTATTTGATATTTTTGTTATTTTGTTTAATTCTTTTAGTGTTATTACAACCATTTCAAAATCTTTATCACTTGCTAAAATATTAGAACCATTCCCAATTATATAGTAAGGTATCTTTTCTTCAATAATATATCTATATGCTACATATAAGTCATCAAGAGTAAAAGGCTTGTATAAACACGCTATGTGACCCCCAATTTTGAGCGTTGTTAGATCTTTGAACGAATAGTTAGTAAATATATCCCCTAAATAATTATCTTTTACATAATTTATAAATTTATTAATTTTCACTAAATTTCTCCTTTATTAATTAACTTTTCTACTTCATCAATAAATAAGGTATATGAATTTTTTAAGT
>JAZKYN010000040.1:0-2864 GCA_045612145.1 Bacilli bacterium | reverse complement strand
ATAGTGAAATATTAGTATAGTTTATATTGAAGTTTTCTTTCAAACTTTCATTTAATTTGTCTGGTGTTATACTTCCATCTTGTAAATTATTTGCATTAATTGAATCATCTGAAACAACAGCTGTGCTTCCACCTGTTAATGCTGTCTTAACTTCTTGTGAAAGCATTCCCATTGTAATTACACTTGTATCAGTTCCTTTAATAAAATTTGGAATATTATTATTTACAATAGATATATTATTTGCATTAGTTAATATTTGATTATTTAAATCACTAAATATATCATTGTTAATTAATGAAGTAATTGTTCCATCAAGTGCCATTTCATCAAGTTTTTTGTTTATTTCTTCTTGAACATCTAAATTATCAAAATAAGAATCTATATATGATTTTAATTCAATATATTTTTCTTGAAGTTCTTCTACAGCTTCACCATTATTGTTTACAGCTGGAATGACTTCATTTTTTAAATATTCATATAACCAAACCATTGATTCATAATAACTCATTGAAGCATAAAAGCTTGAAGGAAGTGTTCCGATTGTCATGATCATTTTAGTAAATGGTGTTAATTTTTCAACTGGTGTTAAGTTTTCATTTTCATTCATATTTTATTTTCCTTTCTAATAAATGCCCATAAATAGAACATTTAGTTTTTTGATTATTTCTCTATCAATAGCACGAATATTGTTTCGATATTGTTCAATCATCTTTTGTGCTGTTGCAGATACACCACTATTTCCTTTTACTCTTTTTGTATAGTTTTCTAAATTATTAGAAGTTGAACTTGTTCCAGTAGTGTTTGAAATTTCATTTTCAGTTGCATTTGTATTACTTGCATATCTACCATTTAGAATATCACTCTTTGAAATTTGTCCTTGTGGTGTTTCACTATTTATACCAAGAGATGAACCACTTGAAGATGAACTTGTATTTGAATTGTTTCCCATATTTTGAGTTCTTGCAAAACTCTCTGTGTAGTCAACATTTACTAGTGGATCATACTCTATAGAACTTGAATATATTAAAGGAAGATATTCTTCCATTAATTCTTGCATTTCATCATGAACTTCATGAATAAATAATCCAATAGTTTCAAATCCTATTTCACGCATATAATAATGGTCAACTATCTTTTTAGCTAGTTTGTCTTTAGTCCATATTCCAGTTTCTTCAATTACATCTATTTGTTCACTAGTTAAGTAATCAGTAAGTTCATAATCTTTAAACCAACTTTCAACTTCATCTCTAGTAAATAATCTTGGTGTATATCTTATAGGTTCAAATAGTTCTCTTAATTCCATTGAGTATTTACTCATTTAGTTCACCTTCTATCTTTTCAATATTTTTTGGATTGTCTATTCTTCCATTATCTATATAATCACTAATAACACTTTCTTCTTGTTTGATGATATTATATAAGTCGCTTCTAACTCTAACAGATATTTCTTTATCAGTTCCAGTTAATCCATATTTTTCGTTGAACTCTTTACAAGCTCTTATTCTTGGAATAAGCATTGCTTGAAGATTTAAATTAACAAGTTCATTGTTTTCACTTGATTCATTTTCAGTTAATCTTTCTTTCTTATCTCTAGCTATATTATTAATACCTAGATATGTAAGAGCTTCATTCCAAATTTCTTTTTTATATTCACTTATTTTGTCAACAATGTAAGGTGCTTGTGTAGTTATGGATTCAATACTATTTCCATTTGTAAGAAGTTCTTTATCTCCAAAGATGAATGGTGCATTTCCATTATATTGATTATATAATTGAAGCATTGTTAATCTTTGCTTTTCATCAGTTACAAGTAGAACTGGCGTTTTTTGTGCTTGTATATTAACATCACAAGTTCTATCTGCATTGTATAAACGCCATGCAAATAGTTGTAGTGATCCAGCTGTTGGAAGTCTATCTTCGTTATTCATTACTAAAATGCATTCATTATTCTTTTGGTATTCAAACTCTTTTTCACTTAAGTTTTGATTTAAACCAGTGTAAAGAGTTCTAATACTTTGATATGAATAACTAAAGCAATTTATTTTAGTAGGAAGTCCATAAATATTAACATAACCAGAAGCTGCTGCTTTTGTATTTATAAATCCATAAGTCTTATCTTTTAAAAATGCAGCTTGACCATTGTAAAATAAGCATTTTTCAAGATATCGTGCATCCATGCTTTTTGGAAGATTAACCCATTCAAACATTGAAAGTGCAATTCTCTTGAACCTATTTAAATAGTCAACATAAGTTGCATTGTTTAAATCCATTGTATCTTTGAACTCATAATTTTGTTTACTTCTTCTCATTTTAATAATCCTTTCCTAGTGCTATGTAAGTATTGAATTAGTAGCACTATAATTTAAAAAGTTTGTAGTGTCATGCCAGAATGTTATTCCAGTATTACACATATTGCATAAAGCATTTAAATCTTGATTTGGTATATTTCCACCAAGATTACAATTTATTGTTTTTAGATAATCCCATTTAGAACGTGCGTGAATATGAGGTGTTCCAAGTCTATTTACTTTATAACCATACATTGAAAAGTAATCATCTATCATTTTTGCATATTCGTATTTTATTGTCATTTTATAGATATAAAATCCATTTTCTTCACAACAAAAGTTTATATCACCGCCATTAACATTACCTTTTGCAGAATGTGGATCAAGTGAATGTTGATATACTTGTCCAATACTTGAAGCAATTCCACTTATTCCTGCTGTTACCATTCCAACACCAACAAGTGAACCACCACCACTTGCCATCATTCCAGCACCACCAATTATTGAAAGAACACTTCCACCAACACCAATGCCTAAATTAACAGCATTTGAAGAAACCCAGTTTGTAAACAAGTC
>JAZKYN010000039.1:0-1636 GCA_045612145.1 Bacilli bacterium | reverse complement strand
TAATAATTATATCAAATATAATAAAAAATATAAAGTAAAAAACAAATATAAAATAATTTTACTAAATCTTTTGACTGTGTAACAATGTTATGCTATAATACTTCTACGTAACAATGTTACAAAGGAGTTTACTATGATTTCAAAAAAAGATTTACTAATACAAACAAATATATCATATGGCCAATTATACAGATGGAAAAGATTAGGATTGATCCCTGAGGAGTGGTTTGTCAAAGTTAGTGTTTCAACCGGACAAGAAACATTCTTTGATGAAGAATTAATCATTCCAAGAATTGAAAAAATATTAAGTTTAAAAGACAGTCATTCAATTGATGAAATTAAACGTCTTCTTAACCCAAAACCTAGTCAAATTGTTTTTTCACAAGAAAAGTTACAAGAATTAGGCTGTTTTGATAATAAACTAATTAAGAAATTTGTTGATAAAGATACAGACTTAACAATCAACGAAGTAGTAATACTATACGCATTAACAAAAGCAAGAAATGATATTGATAAATTATTTTACAATATAAAATTTGATTTCCTTTTAAGTGATTTTAAAAACTATAATCTACTTGATGCTAAAATGGCTTTAATTTCAGAAAAAAGAGAAGGCTATATTGTATTTTATAATAATTCATTTATTATATCAAACAAAAGTTTAGAAATAAAAACATACAACTTAAAAGAAATTGAACGTGAACTTCTTGAAATAGTAAGAACTTCACTATATACAAACTAGGAGGGAATATGGAAGATTTAAAAATCGCTGGATATGGTAAATCTAATGGTGGAAATTTTAACAAAATTTCTATAACTGGATATGGTGAAATATTAGATAATGTTTTTTGTAAGACATTAAATGGATCTGGATCAGCAAAATTTAATGGTACACTTGCAGCAAGTGATATGAAATATTCAGGTGATATTACTGTTTCTGGTTACTGTCAAGTAAAAAATGTAGAAGTTAGTGGTAAAATCACAATTAATAATGAAGCAAAATTAAATAATGTTGATTGTAGTGGTAATTTTTCAATATTAGGAAATTTAAAATTTGATAACATCTTTGTTAATGGAGATTTCACATCATATAAAAATGTAACTGGTGAAAATATAAAACTATATGGTGATATTGTCATTAAAAACGAATTATGTGCTGAAGATGTAACAATAAAAAGTAGTTCAGTAGAAATTAATGAACTACATGCAAATAATGTTGTTATTAAAAAACCATTTACAATTAATTTCCTTAAAAAAGGTGTATATGTTGATGAAATTGAATGTACAACAATTGATGCTGAAAATCTAAAATGTAAAAAACTATGTGCTCATAATATCAAATTATCAAAAAAATGTGAAATTGATGTTGTTGAATATAGTGGAACTTTAGACCTTGAAAATGGCTGTGTAGTAAAAGAAATAATCAAATTATAAGTTTATAAAGGTTATCAAATGTAACGCTTGTATTATCCCATATTTGCAAGCATCTAAACATTTGATAACCTCTTTTTTTAACTTTATATAAATATATAACTTCTATATTATTTAATTTTATATCACTACTAGGACAGTTATCAAATAAAAATATTTTATCATGGTATTTAATAACAAAAGGAATAACTTTAGAACAATTATT
>JAZKYN010000038.1:0-9207 GCA_045612145.1 Bacilli bacterium | reverse complement strand
AAAGATTTTTTCCTACTTATTAATAGTATTGATAATTCCTGTTTTGACTGTTTATTTTATGAATGATTACAAAAATATTGAATTATTTGTCAAAAATTATTTATTAAAAAAGCAGAAGAACAATGTTTATGAGGTGTTATCTAAATCAAAAACAGCTATAAGACAATATTTAAGAGGTATGTTTACAGTTATTGTTTTGCTAACGATTGCTTCTACAATTGTATTTATGTTTTTAAAAGTTGATTATGCTTTTTTGTTTGGAATTATAATTGGAGTCACTGATATAATCCCCTATTTAGGTCCGTATATTGGAGGAGCTATTGTAGTTGTATTTGTATTGGTAAGCAGACCAGAAAAACTAATATTTGTTGTTATTTCAATAGTAATTTTACAGTTTGTTGAAAGTAATTTCTTTGTGCCAAAAATTCAAAGCAAAACACTTAAAACAAATCCCATTTTAGTTATACTTTCTGTTACTTTTTTTGGAGAAATTATGGGAATTTTTGGAATGTTAATAGCAGTACCTTTCGAAAAAATTGTTGAAATAATTATAAATTCATATATTAAAAATAAAAAAACACAAAAAACTGAGAATTTCAATTTACAAAAATAAGCTTCTATGATATAATATATCCGTAATAATGTTGTAAATTTACAATAAATATAAAGAGGTGAAATTATGTTATCAAGAAAGCAAAGAGGCTTTATATTAATTTCAGGCTTAATCGCACTTTTATGTGGTGTTGTTGCTGCAGTACCATTTAGAGCATTCCCTGGATTAGGTAATATTGAAAATATTTTAGAAATTGATATTTTAGCAAAAATTATTGCAGGATCAGTATGTGTTCTACTTGCGCTTTATCCACTGATTATTAAATATGTTTTAATTAATAAATTACGTGAAAATTCTAAATCTATTATTGTTATGACATACTTTCCAATTTTAGCATATGCTATTGGTAGTGTTATTAACGTTATTTTTACATTATCTTTTGATTTTACAACTGTTCAAATGTATGCACCACTTTCTACTAGAGTGTTAAGTGTAATTGTAGCAATTTTAGCAGCATATTTAGTTGCAGCTATATATTGGATATTTAGTATTCATAAAATTTTAGTAAAAGTAGATAAATTTGCAAATGTTTTATTTGATATATTTATTTTTATTAGTGTTGCTTGTATTTTATTATTACAATGGCGCGTTAACTCTTTATACAATGAGATTTTTGGTAACTATAGTGAATTTTATTTGGGTACTCCATTCTTATTTGTAATTTATATTGCATTACTTGTAATTTTATATTTTGGATTTAATAATTTAGTTTCACTAATTAAGAAAGATGAAACATTAATTTATTACATCAAAGGAGAAACATTTAACGATGCTCTTCTAAAATTAGAATTAAATAATGCTTATAATGATACATTAGATGATTTTGAACAATTCTTTGATGAACATTTAGATGAATATAGAAAAATGGAAATCCAAGAAGTTGATGATTTTGCATTTAACAAACAAACTACTAGTGCAAATATCGAACTTGTTAAAATTGATTCTAATAAGGTTGAAACTTTTAAAGAATTAGAAGAAGAAAATCTTGATGGTGTAGAATCTGAAGAATTAAAAGCTATTAATAAACAAAAAGAGCAAGTTTTACAAGAAATTTCAGTAAGAAATGAAAAATTAGCAGAAATTAGAAATAAAAAAGCTGATTTAGAAAAAGATGAAGAAGAATTAAGAAATGCAAAAGCTGCATATGAACAAGAACTTGCTGAATACAATCAATATAGAATTCAATTTGCTTCAAAACCTGAAGAAGTTGAAACTAAGAAAAAAGAAAAGAAATTTACTCCTTCATTTGAAAAAATGGTTGAATATGCTAAATCATTTGCTGATCGCGAAGGATTTAAAGTTAATGAAAATGCAAAAGGCAACTTATTAAAATTCTATTTAGGCAAGAAAATGTTTTTAGTTATGCAATCAACTGCAAGTGACTATAGAATAAGTTTCATTACAACACCAGATAAATTTGTTAAATATGTTACTTCTAGACCTGGTGTCTTTGTAGTACCTAAAAATTTAAGTGACAACAACTGGATTAAATTTACAAATAAAGGTAAAGAAGAAGCTAAAGTTGTTAAAGATTTAATTAAACAAGCTGTTCAAACTGCTGAAAAACAAATTGCTGATGAAAAAGCACAAAAAGAAGCAGCAAAAAAAGAAAAAGCTTTAGCAAAAGCTAAAGAACGAGCTGCAGCAAAAGCGCAAGCAAAATAAGAAAGGTAGGTAAATTATATGCATGAAAATAAAAAATACCGTCGTACATTGTATATTTTATCTAACATAGCTCTTGTTTTATGCTTTTTAATGTTTATTCCTTTTGGTAGATCATTAGAAAAAGGTGAAGCTGTAATTAAGTTCTTTATAATACCTGCTGGTGTATTAATTATTAATGCAATTTTATCATTAAAGAAATTTGAAGATTATAGACCTTCAAGCAGATTTTTATCATATGTAAGTTATTTACCTATGTTCGCTTACATTGCTTCATTATGTGTAAATTTAATTTTAATTTCAAATAGAGCAGAACCTACAGCTGTATTTTCGTTTGAAACATATATTGTTTTAATTACAGTTTTAACAATTGTTGGTTTATTAGCGGTTGCTGTATTATTCAATTTAGAAAAAATTAATATTAAATTATCTAAAAACCAAGTTAACGTTATTGATGTATTAATTTATGTTGCATGTTTATGTGTAATTTTATTAGCTAAAACAGTAATTGCTGATAAATATGTTGGTGTTGAAATGTTTAATAGTTCAATGTTAAATATTGCTATTGGTGTTATCTTAGGAGCAATTTTAGTAGGCGCTTTATATTTAAGAAGCAAAAAATTATATGAAACAAATGCTGAATTTGTTCATCGTGATAAACAAAAATTAATTGATGAATGGCGTAAATTACATGATGATGCTTATTATAATGGTGAATTAGTTGTTTTAATTGCATTAAATAATTATGCAAAAGAAAGATTAATTTTTGAAGAATATGAAAAAGTGTCTCTTCCAGAAGGTGCTGTTGCTGTTAACAAAGATGAATTAAATTCTTTAGAAAATGAAATTAAAGAATTAAAAGGATATGCTCAAGCACATTCTAAACAACATGAAGCTTTAAAAGAAAAATATATTGCTTTACAAAATAAAGTAAAAGTTGATGTTGCATCAACAGAACTTGAGGGTTTAAATAAACAATTAACTTTATTAGATGAAAGCATTAAAGAAGAAGATGCAAGTGTTCTAGCTGATATTAATCAATATCAAGAAGAAAAAGTTCAATTTGAAGAAAAGAAAGCACAACTTGCAACAGAAAAAGCTGCTTTACTTGCTGAATTAAAAGTAGAATCATTTGATGATTTAAAACCTAAAGAAGAACAACCAACTCCTAAATCTGAACCTAAACCTAAAGTTGAAAAAGTACTTGTTCCTTCATATGATGAAGTATTGGATGTTGCTAAAGCGGTTCAAGGTGAAGCTATTGAATGTAATGCTAACACTAACGGTACAATGCATAAATTCACAAGCAATGGTAAAGTATTCTTAATTATGCAAAAAACTGCAAGTGATTACCGTGTAACATTTAGCGTTTTAGAAGAAGAAATTATGGAAAATTTAAGAAAATTCCCTGGTGTTATTGAGGTTGCCAAAACACCAAAAACTGGCAATTTCTTAAGATTAGTTAATAAATCTGAATTTGATGCTGAAATATTAAAAGGATTTGTAAATGCGTCTTTGGACTGTGTTAAAGATGCTGAAAGAAGAGTTCAAGAAGCTAAAGAAGCTGAAAAACAAGCTAAACTTGAAGCTAAAGAACAAGAAAAACGTAATAAAGAATTATTAAAAGAAGCTGAAAAAATTGTTGCTAAAGCTAAAAAAGAAGAAGAAAAAGCTTTAAAAGCAGCAGAGAAAGCAGCTGAAAAAGAAAATAAAGCTACTTCTGAAGAAGAAGCTGCATAGAAATAAAACGTTAATGTAAAGATTAGTAAAATTAATGTATTTTGTAGAGAGTGATTGTTAGGTGAAAAATCATAAATATATTATTTTGAAGCTCCTTTACTAGTGGGACTAATCATCCTCGCACGACCTGCGTTAAAACAAATTAAGTGACAAGAAAAATTTTCTTGTAATTAGGATGGTACCGCGTATTGAAACGTTCCTTTATATTAAGGAACGTTTTTTATTATGAAATTTGAAAGGATGAAAAAATGAAACATTTAACAGGAAGTCAAATTAGACAATTATGGCTTGATTTCTTCAAAAGTAAAGGCCATGAAATAATACCAAGTGCTTCACTTGTGCCACATAACGATCCAACATTACTTTGGATCAACGCTGGTGTTGCACCACTTAAGAAATTTTTTGATGGAAGAGAAATTCCAAATAATCCAAGAATGTGTAATGCTCAAAAATCAATTAGAACAAACGATATTGATAACGTTGGGAAAACTGCACGTCACCATACTTTTTTTGAAATGTTAGGAAACTTTTCAATTGGTGACTATTTCAGAGAAGAAGCATTAACTTGGGCATATGAATTATTATTTGACGAAAAATGGTATGGATTTGATAAAAATTTAATTTATATTACATATTATCCAAATGATAAAAAAACATTTGATAAATGGGTATCTTTAGGTGTTGAACCTGATCATTTAGTTCCAATTGTAGATAACTTCTGGGAAATTGGTGAAGGACCTTGTGGACCAGATACTGAAATCTTCTATGACAGAGGTACAAAATATGATCCTGAAAACATTGGAATTAGAATGCTAAAAGAAGATATCGAAAATGATAGATACATTGAAATTTGGAATATCGTGTTTAGCCAATTTAATTCAGTATCTGGATTAAATAGAACTGAATATCCTGAACTTCCAAGTAAAAATATTGATACTGGAAGTGGATTAGAAAGACTTGCATGTATTTTCCAAGAAACAGAAACTAACTATGAGACAGACTTATTTATGCCAATGGTAAAATTTGTTGAAGAATATACTGGTAAATCATACACTAATTCAGTTGACAAAATGCCATTTAGAGTAATTGTAGATCATATTAGAAGTGTTACTTTTGCTGTTGCTGATGGAGCGATGTTATCAAATGAAGGTCGTGGTTACGTTTTAAGAAGAATTTTAAGAAGAGCAGTGAGATATGGAAGAATTCTTGGAATTAACGAACCATTCTTATATAAAATGGTATCAATTGTTATCGATAATATGAAAGATTTCTATGGCTATTTAGTTGAAAAACAACAATTAATTGAAAAAATCATCAAAACAGAAGAAGAAAACTTCTTAAGAACACTTTCAACAGGTGAAAAGAAATTAGCGGATATTATCGAAGCATCTGATAGTAAAGTTATTACAGGAAGTGATGCGTTCTTACTTTATGATACATTTGGATTCCCAATTGAATTAACAATTGAAGCATGCGAAGACAAAGGATTTACTGTTGATATCGAAGGATTTAAAGAAGAATTAGAAAAGCAAAAAACTCGTGCTAGAAATGCAAGAAGTGATCAACAATCAATGAATATGCAAAATGAAGAATATATGAAATTTAATTTAGAATCAGAGTTTATTGGATATGATAATTTAAATTCCAATTCTAAAGTAATTGCATTATTCAAAGATGGTAAGAGTGTAACTGAAGCTGATGGACTTGTTCAAGTTGTGTTAGATAAAACTCCATTCTATGCAGAAATGGGCGGACAAATTGGTGATGAAGGTTTAATTAATGGCTTTGTAGTTTCAAATACATTTAAACTTCCTAATGGTCAACATGCTCATACTACACTTGTAAATGGTGATGTATTAAAAGTTGGAGAAAGCGTTGAGGCTGTAGTTAATGAAGAATTTAGAGGATCTGTTTGTCAAAACCACTCTGCTACACACTTAATGAATGAAGCTTTAAGACAAGTGCTTGGATCACATGTTGCACAACAAGGTTCACAAGTTACTAATTATAACTTAAGATTTGACTTTAATCATTATCAAAATTTAACTATTGATGAAATTTTAAATGTTGAAAATGAAGTAAATAAAGTTATTGAACAAGCTTTAGCTGTTGAAACTGTTGAAACATCATTAGAAGATGCAAAAGCACGTGGTGCTCAAGCAATGTTCGGTGAAAAATATGGTGATGTAGTAAGACTTGTAGATATGGGATATAGTAAAGAATTATGTGGTGGTACTCATATTAAAAATACATCAGATATTAAAAAATTTGCAATTACAATGATTGAATCAAAAGGTTCTGGAGTATTCAGAATTGAGGCAGTTGCAAGTGATAATTTATTTGAATTAATTGAAAATACAATCAAAAATACAAAAGATGATATTTTAGATGTGATTTCAAAAATAAATAACCTTGTTAATAAAGCAAAAGAAGAAGGATATTCTTTAAATAAACCAAATATTACTTTACCTGCTCTTGTAGGAAGTTATATCGATATTATAAATTATCGTAAATGTGCAGAATCTGCTAAAAAAATTCAAAAAGATTTAGATAAAGAATATGATTCATTAAAACGTAATGCTGGTTCAAGTAGTTATAAAGAATTTGAAGCTAAAATGTATACAAAAGACGATGTACAAGTTTTAGTTGAAAAAGTTGAAAATTATGATTTAAATACATTAAAAGATGTAGTTGATAAAATTGCAAATGATTTTGACAAATGTGTAATCTTCTTTGCAAATATTGTTGGAGATAAAATTATCTTCTTAGCAAAGGCGAAGGGTATAAATGTACATTGTGGTAATTTAGTAAAAGAAGCAGCTATTGCTACAGGCGGTAATGGAGGAGGTCGTCCAGACTTTGCTCAAGCTGGTGGTAAAGATGTATCGCTTGTTGATAGTGCATTAGAAATTGTAAAAGGAAAAATTTAATGAGATATTTAGGATTAGATTTAGGTAATAGAACTTGCGGTATTGCTGTAAGTGACCCAATGGGAATAATTGCAACTTCAATTGAAACTGTACGTTTTAGTGAAAAAAATTTGCAAAAATGTTTAGAGTATGTTAAAATGTATATTGCTGATAGAAAAGTAGAAAAAATCGTAATGGGACTTCCAAAAAACATGAATGGAACATTAGGTCCACAATCTGAATACGTTTTTGAATTTAAAAAAATGTTAGAAGAAGAAACTGGCTTACAAGTAATCCTGTTTGATGAAAGATTATCAACAGTTGAAGTTACTAAAATAATGATATCAGCTGATATAAGTAGAGCAAAAAGAAAAACTAAAGTTGATACTTTAGCAGCAACTTTAATTCTACAATCTTATTTAGATAGTATTAAAAAATAAAGGAGAAATATTATGAATCAAAATCCAATTGATGGACAATTAACAATTATCGATGCTGAAGGTAATGAAAAATTATGTCAAATTTTATTTACATTAGAATCAGAAGAATTTGGCAAGAAATATGTAGTTTTCTATGAACTTTCTGAATTGTCAGATTCAGATGATGATGGTGAAATTCCTCTAATGGCAGCAAGTTTCATTGAAAATGAAGATGGACAAGGTGAACTTTCTGAAATCGAAACAGATGAAGAATGGGCTTTCATTGAAGCAGCAGTAAACGATTTCGATGCACAATGTGCTGGAAATTGCGATGATTGCGAAGAAGAATGCGAAAATAGACAATAAAAAAATAGATTCCTTTCGGAATCTATTTTTTTATTGCATTGGTTCGTATTTAAATACAAGGTAATCTACGATTTCATCGTAAACTTTTCCTTGAGGTTCATCAATTTCAAATAAATCTTTATTGTGTTTTGGTTGACCAATTGGGATTTGTGCAATTAATTCAGCACCTAAATCTTTTGCAACTTTTAATCCTCCACCTTCACCAAAGATTTTTTCATGATTTTGGTTAACAGGATTAATAAAGTATGACATATTTTCGATAATACCAGCGATTTCGTGACCTAAAGTTTTTGCGGCATGTCCAGATTTAACTGCAACATGACTTGCAGATGGATGAGGAGTAGTTACAAGCAACATTTTTGCCTCTGGTATAATTGTTTTAATATCTAATGTGATATCACCTGTTCCTGGTGGAAAGTCAACAATAACGTATTGAGTATCATCGTGCCATTTTACATCATAGAAGAAGTGTGAAATCATGCTATTTAACATTCCGCCTCTCCAAAGTACAGGTTGACCAGGATTTGTGAAGAATTCAGTTGAAATCATTTCAATACCATTGTTTACAATTGGAAGAATTTTTTTATTTTCATCAAATTTTGGATTTTGATGAGGAACTTCGAAAATAGTTGGAAGACTTGATCCATATACGTCGGCGTCAATTACACCAACTTTATATCCGCGTTTAGATAATCTATACGCAATGTTTGCTGCAACACTGCTTTTTCCAACTCCGCCTTTTCCACTAATAATACCAATGAAATGAATTGGTTTTTGTGTGATACTTCCAAAAATCTTAGATTCTTCGAGTTGTAATTGTAAACCAGTGTATCCACAATCAACTTTTACGATTCTTGCGATATCTCTTCTAAATTTTTTTTCTTTTTCTCCACCAAGTCTACCCATAGCAACTTTTAAAACAACTAAATCTTTTTCTTCGTCATAACTGATATGCTTTAAAGATTGAGTTTCTCCAATTGTCATTTCATTTGATGGATCGACTATTTCGTTAATTAATGCTTTTAATTCACTTATTGTCATATATTAATTGTCCTTTCTAATTGGTAATTTATATTCATTAATTAAAATGTTTTTGTTTGTTATTACTCCATATAAAGAAGTAGCTTTAAGCTCATAATTTAATATTTCGTTAATAATAGCTTGTTCTTTGAATTTAAGTTCATTCGGATTTGAGAATATTTTATTTTTAATTGATTTATCTAATGATTTAATATGTTCTAATCCTATTTTGTTTATACCTAATATTCTAATATATTCAATTTCTAAATTGTTAATAGAAGAAGTTTCTAATAAATTGTGTAATATACTTCTAGAAATTGTTGAAATTGTGTATTTTTTATTTTTTAATTGATCTATAAAACTATAGTAATCATTATTAAAGTCGCCATTATTACGTATATAATTTTGAATACCTTCGTTTGCTAAAAAATCTGTTTTTATATAATTATTATTTACAACATAATTATATTTTATGATA
>JAZKYN010000037.1:0-9099 GCA_045612145.1 Bacilli bacterium | reverse complement strand
TATTCATTACCTTTCTATATTTCCAACCCTCTTCATATTATTATAACATATTTTTAAATAAAAGTCATTTAAACCATAAAAAAAGATTATCCAATTTGGATAATCTCCTTTTTTTGGATAATCTTTTGTTTATTGTAATTTAATTATACAATGTAACCCATAGCTCTCATAGCAGCTTTGTAATCTTCAAGTACTTCGTTTAATCTTGTTGAAGGACTAATTGAAGCATCTTTACAGATTGTAGCAGCAAGAGGCCAGAATGCATTTGGACCAAAGTGTGAACCACCACCAACTGTCATAGATACAAGTTCGATTAATTCGAAATATGTGCAATCTTGAACTGACATAATAACGTCTGCGTATAATTCACGGTCAAATTTAGTTAATAACCAGTTTCTATAAGCTGTTTCAGTATCAACTTTTGCTTTTTCTGGGTCATCACCTAAACCACTATTTAAATCATATAAAATAGCGAAGATGATTTTGTTGTTAATACCATTTTTACCATTCGAAGTATCAATGATAGAATCACAACCAGTTGATCCGTAAGGAATAGCGAAACTTGAGTTACTCATATCAATACCACTGATGTATTCTCCAGAACCTTCAGAAGTTTCAAGTGGATTTCCTTCGTAGTTTTTGATAGCTTCGTTTTCATCATAAGTAGTGATAACTTCACCAGAATCGTTATCTGCTGTTGGATAAGGTACAGCACCAATTACGAAATCACATACAGCTGGGTCGAAACGAGATGCATCGCCGATGAACCATAAGTCACCATGAACGATTGCAACATTCTTTTCTAAGAATCCAGCAGATACGTCTTCAACGTTACGTTTTTCGTAGCATCCTGAAGCGAATAATCTTTGGATAGCTTGGAATCTTTCGATTACAGCAGTTGAAGTTAAACCAAGAGATGGTCTAGTTGTTGCGATTTTTGAACCTGTTGATGCAGTAGAACCGATAACGAATTCAGGGAAACCAACTGATAATGCATATTTACCAGCACCTAAAGCTGCTTGTAATTCTGCACAGTAGTTTTCAAATTTAGACCAAGTCCATTCACCTTTTAACCAAAGTTCAGCAGGATCTTCCATACCAGCTTCAGCGATCATATCAGCATTGAAATACATGAAGTAGTCAGGACGAACATTACCAGCTACATAACCATAAACTTTACCCATTGCAGAAGTAACTTGGTTATTAGTTGGAGCTTGCATATAAGTACCAGCAACATATTTTCCACTACCTTCATAAGTTTCTTGGTAACCAATTTCAGTGAAGATACCGCTTTCAGCTTCACTTTGACCATTAATTGTAGCAAGTTCAGCTAAACATCCAGCTTTAACTAGAGTAGGAATCCATGCAGAAGAGATATTAACTACATATACATCTTCATTTGCGAAGTCACCAGAGTTAGTTTTTGTTTTAATATATTCAACACGAGTTGGACCCCATGCAGCTGCATCTGGCCAATCTTCATATACTAAATCAATACCATAAGCTTTTTCAATATTACGGATTTGTTTTTGTAAAATTTTCTTGTTAGTTCCTGTATAACCTGGATCAAATGGGTCCCAGCTTGATTTAGGTAATACTAAGATTTTAACAGTCATACCATTACCATTCCAAGAACCAGTTTGTTGGTTAGGTTCCCATCTTGGTTTGTATTCAACAGTAGGTCCGCCATCTACAGTAGCACCACAGTTATCACATAAGTTATCAGCATTTTCATCAACATGTTCTGTACAAGTTAATGGAGAACCTTCAGTTGCACCACATTTTGTACAAGTTTTTGGATCTTGATATGTAGCAGGAGTCCAATTATGTTCACATGCAGGATCGCCTGATTGAACAGTTGCACCACAGTTATCACATTTGTTATCTGCATTTGCATCAACATGTTCTGTACAAGTTAATTTAGAACCTTCAGTTTTACCACATAATGTACAAGTTTTTGGATCTTGATATGTAGCTTCTTTCCAATTGTGTTGACATTCTTTTTTAACTTCTGTCCATACAGCTTTTAATGTAATGTTTCCTTTAACTTTAGTAGAGAAATTATATTCTTTACCATTTAATTCCCAACCTTCAAATTCAAACCCTTCTAGAGTAGGATCTGCAGGTTTAGCAACAGTTTTACCTTTTTTTACTTCAACAGAAGCAATTTTACTTCCGTCACCAGTATCGAATGATACAGTGTATTTTTTAGAACAGCTAGTTAAAGTAAATAATGTAACTATCGCAAGCATTAAAACTAAAAATCTTTTTTTCATTTGCTTTTTCCTTTCTTGTTTATAAAGTTTTACTCATATAATAATATGATTTAAAAACTTCAAATCCCATTAATCTATAAAAATCGAGCAATCCAGTCCAATCAATTATAATATTTGAAACATTGTTGTCAATTAAAACATTGTTTGCAAAAGACACTATATCATAGCCTAAATTTCTTTTTCTATATTGGGAGTCAACTCCAAGTGGACCAATTCCACCTAAAGCTTTAAAACGATTTTTCCATGTCATACTATAACTTATTAAAGATATTTCGGTATTAGGATAACCAATTTTTGCAAAAGCACAAATATAATCATTATCAAGTGCAATTACATATTCCTTTCCATCTCCACCATTTTTATAATAATCTAATAATTCTTTAAACCATCTACCTGGGAAATTTCTTTTCATAAAAGCAATTAAATTATCTTTATCTTCAATAGCACTTAGTCTAAATGTATATGTATCGTTTCTTAATTTAAGTTTATCTAGGTTAAGATCATTAATATTCTTTATTAAATCAAACGTATCGTATGGTCTGACAAATCCTCTTTTCTCAAACCATGGAGCACTGTTCTTTAAATCCACAGGTAGTCCTGGGAAATAGTTATAATAATCTTTACCTAAATATAAATTTTTTTTACCAATTTTTTCCGCTTCTTTTTCAACTAGTTCTAATAATTTAGAACCTATTCCTAATCTTCTAGATTTTGGAACAACATAAATAAGATTAAGCCAACATGATTCATCATATGATGGAATTTTAAATTCATCATTCCAAATTTTTGTTAATATATAACCAACTAATTTTTCGTTTTCATCCAATGCTACATATGAGATATCATCAGCTAAATTTGAAGAATT
This sequence comes from Bacilli bacterium, assembly GCA_045612145.1. Lineage (GTDB taxonomy): Bacteria > Bacillota_I > Bacilli_A > ML615J-28 > CAG-313 > CAG-313. The sequence goes on along the minus strand of JAZKYN010000037.1, from coordinate 5,958 downwards.
TCTTTCAAATAATTCTTCTGATATGGGATAAATTTTACCGTATTCTTTATTCCATAAATTAATAATTTCAATTTTATTTTTATAATTAGATAATTTAATATATTTTATCATATTAAATAAACCTTAATAAAGAGGCGGAAGACCCACCTCTTTATTTATTTGCTTATAATATTAAAGATTAGTGTCTTTTTCTTAATACGAAAGCTAATAATGCAGCTGCACCAGCAATTTCTAATACTAATGCTGTAGCGTTTTTACCGCAACCTTTAGCAGCAAGAGCACCTAAAGTTGCTTCAGCTTGTTCAGCATAATCAACTAAATCTTCAACGTTAGCTTGTAAGTCTTCAACATCACCTTTAACAGTTTCAACGTTTGCTTTGATACCAGCAACTTCACCATTTAATGTTTCAACTTGAGCTTTTAATCCAGCTAATTCAGCAACAGCACCTTGTAATTCTTCAACTGCTTCGCTTAATTCTGCTTGAGCATCGATAATATCTTGAACTGAAGTAGTTAATTCTTCAACTTGTCCAGCCATAGTATTTAATGCATCATTTGCAGCATCACCGAATTTATCAGCAACAACTACTAATGTGTAAGATACTTGTCTTTCATTACCAGTTCTGTCATAGATAGTAACTTTAACTGTGTAAGTAGTATCTTTTCCACCGTTTACTTTTGTAGTATCAACAGGTTTAGAAGTTTCTTCCCACCATGCGAATGCTTGTTTAGTTAAATCACCATCAACGTTATCAACTGCAAGAACGATACCTTCACGAACATCGAAGTCATGACCTTGTTTAACTAATACTTTACGAGTAACAGCATTAGGAGCAGTGATGTCAACGATTTGAATTACGAATTCAGCAACAGCTTTTTTAGTTCCAGCGTTGTTGTAGATTGTAGCAACAACTGGCCAGTTACCTTCTTTAGGGTTAGCGAAATCTAATTCAGTATCGAATTCGATATTTTGAGAAATATCATTACCAGTAATACTTACACCATTGTATTGTGCATCATATGCAGAAACGATTGCATAAGGATTAATTGGATCACAAGATACTAAGTCAGAGATTAGTTTTGGAACATAGTATAATTGGTTTTTGTCAACTTTGATGATTGGAGTATAAGAATCAACAACTACATATTTAATTGTGATATCACTTGAAACACCAGTATCAGTATTAACAACTTTATAAGTTACAACCCAGTTATCATTTGGAGCTGCCATAGAAGCATCAATTGTATATGCATTCCATTTGTCAATAGAAGGAGTAGCATCGATCCATTCAGCTGCTGCAGGAACACCATCACCATCTTCATCACCGAAGTTGAATCCGAAGTAACCATGAGTTTGTCCATTTAAGAAATACCAGAATGAATATTCAACAGTTTGAGGTGAACCAGCGAAGTTACTATTTTTAATGTTTTCAATATGTGCTAATGAACCAGTATAAGTATCTCCACCAGGGTATGCTAACATTGTAGCATAAATTCTTTCAACTAACCATAACCATTTTTCTCTATTTGCTGCTACGTTCCAGAATGCAGGTGCTTCAGCACTTGGATATGCAGGGTTTTTACCATTGTCAGCGTTAGTAGCGAAGAATTGTCCCCAACCCCAGAATGCATCCCATTTAGCGGCAGTATCAAATGGAATTTCTTCAACTGCAACACCTTTATGAGCAGCAACGTCTGCTAAGAAATCATCTTTAATAGCTTCTAATGAAGTATAACCTTGAGGAGGTTGAACAGCTGTTAAAGTATTTCCACCATTTTTAGATTCAGTAATATAGAATTCTAAAGCATCTGCAGATGCAGTATAAGAAGTTAAATCATTAGGAGTTCCCCAATATCTCATAACACCATCATAAACGATTTGTTGAGCAGGTTTAACAACTGAACCTTGCATAACTTCAACAACGTTTTGACCGTTTAATAATTGGTAAGATTGACCATCGATAACTTTATCTCTATAGTATAAACCAGTTACAGAGAAGTTATAAGTTCTTTGTGCACCAGCGTATACACCTTCAGCAACAGCTTCTCTACCATATTTATAACCTTTAACAACTGTATCATTGAAGAATACATCGTTTCCAGTACCTCTGTCTAAGTATCCATAGTCGAATACCCAACCACCAGCAGGAATTCTGAATTCTCTAACACATTCACGGTATGAATTATTAGCGATTGTGTTAGCTTCTTCAGGAGTTTTACCTTGAGCGATTAATGTAGCTTCATAAGCTGCAACTTGATCACCTTTAACTTTGTGAGCAGTGTTGTCAGCTGTACCTACGAATGCGATACATAACCAACCATCACCTTCAGGATAGCAGTAATCCCAAAGAGCAGGATCCCAACCTTCTGATAAGTAAGCAACTTCGTTAACATTTTCAGGTTTTTCAGCGAAATATTCATAAACGAATCTGCTATAGATAACTTTTAATTCATCAGATTCTTCCATTACTGGTTCACCAGTTTCAGGATCTAAAACAGGATTTCCTTCTTCGTCAGTTTTAGCAACCATGATTTTGTCACATTCTGTATTTTCATCCATTTTTGTAACAACACCATCAACGTAGCAATATTCAGGAGCCATTTTGTTATCACCAGCATCTTTAGTATAGATACCATCTAAACCGATAGCACGGATGATTCTACCTTCACCATCAAATACGATTGAACGGTTGTAGTAGTTAGTTCCTTCATCACCTAAACCATATTGAGTAGGGTCAACTACGATGTCTTGACCAGAAACGTTAGTTCTCATATGTGATAAAGATGGGTCAGAAGCGTTACCAGAAGCTGCTAATTTACCATCTGATGATTTTTGAGCAACGATTTGACCGTTAGCATCAACGTTCCAGAATAAGATGTTTTTACCAGCACCAATAACTGGGCTACCATCAGTATTAACTGCTACAGTGTGACCTGAGAAGTAAACTGCATAATATTTACCAGTAGGTTGACCATCTTCGTCTAATTGAGCAACTCTCATACGAGTTTCATTCCAAGGGTACATTCTAGATGGACCAGGCCAATTTTCATCAGCTTTAGCATCATTATCATAGTAGTTAGGGAATGTAGTATAAATACTATTCATAATGTATACAGGAATTTCATCCTCTGCAAGAGTTGGATCTTCAGTAATTTTGTTTGCTGCAGCTGCAGGTTTGCTAACTGCAAAAATTCCAACAAATGCAATTGTAAGTAACAATGTACTTAAAAAAGCAAAAACTTTTTTCATAAAATATTTCCTCCTATTTATATATTTTGAAAGCGTTTGCGATTATATTATAGCATATCAATAAACCATTTGCAAGAAAAACAATATTTTTTTTAAAAACGTTTACACTTTTTTTTATCATTTTATGTTTTTTTGTAATTATGCATTAAAAAACGACCTTTTTTAAGGCCGTTTTAATATTTTAAATTACATTTTTGAATATGCTTCTTGATCGATAATAACTGTTACATCAGGATGTTTATGTAAAACAGAAGCAGGGAAATCAGTATCAATTTCTTCACTTAAAAGTCTTACTACTGTATCAGCTTTTGATGCACCACTAATTAGCATTAAGATTTTTTTAGCATTCATAATGTTTTTGATACCCATTGTAATTGCATGAGTAGGAACCTCATCAATTGAATTGAAGAAACGTTTATTATCTTCTCTTGTTTTTTCAGCAAGTTTTACGATAAATGTCTCTTGAGTAAATGATGTTCCAGGTTCATTGAATCCGATATGACCATTTCCACCAATACCAAGAAGTTGTAAATCAACTGATGCATTATTTAACATTTCGTTATATACTTCGCAATCTTTATCTAAATTATCATTTGAAACCGCAGGAATGTGTACATTTTCTTCATTAATGTCAACATGATCAAATAGATTTTCATGCATGAAATAATAATAACTTTGAGGGTGACTTCTGCTAATTCCGCAATATTCATCTAAGTTATATGTTTTAACATCTTTAAATGAAATTTCACCATCTTTATTAGCTTTAATTAAGTTTTTGTATGTTCCAATAGGACTGCTTCCTGTTGCAAGGCCTAATGTACAACCTGGATTTACTTGAATTTGTTCTTTGATTATTTGAGCTCCAAGTTCACTCATAGCTTCATAATCTTTTACAACGATTATTTTCATTTTTATTCTCCTTTTATTATTTTACAGTTACAGGTAATTTACCTTTAGCTTCAATTTCACCTGTTAAGAATTTTACAAGTGCTTTAAAACTTTGTAAGCTAGCTTCATAACTACATACATAAGTTGGAACATCAAGAACATTTATATCATATGGTGTTCTAACAGCAATTACAATTAATTTGTCTTTATCAATTTGATTAATTAAATCTGCTTGTGTAGGATTAAAGTTCGCGTTATAGCTACAATAAACAATTTTATCGTAATTATCAATTTTTTCTAACAATTCTCTTGTTTCATTTTCATCTGGATTAATTGAAATATAATGTTTATCAGTTTTAAATGGCATATAGTCTGCTAAACAACTAAGCGTATTATCATCATTTTCAACTAATGTTACAACTTTTATTTGTGGGAAAACAATTAATGTTTTTTCTTCTTTTTTAATTGGTAACAATTGTTTTTCATCTTTTAATAATGTAATGCTGTCATCAGCAACTTGTTGTGCATATTCCATTCTTTCAGGATTTTCTAAGTCATTTTTAATTTCTTCAAATGAATTTGCCATTTCTCCGCATTCATACATTGCTTTATATTTTAAAATTCTTTCTACTGCAGCATCAATTATATCAAGCGATATTTTCCCTTCTTCTGCAAGTCTTAAAGCTGTATCAGCAAACTCTTTTTGCATTTCAATTCTACGTGCTCCACATAGTAATAAGATATCACAACCAGAGTTAAATCCATTTAAAACTATTTCTTCAATTGTGAAATTTTTAAATACAGCTTGCATTGTTAATGAGTCAGTAACAACTAAGCCTTTAAATCCCATTTGTTCTCTAAGTAGTCCAGTAATAACTTTCTTAGAAAGAGTCGTAGGGTATTTATCATCATATTTTGTATAAAGCACATGACTTGCCATGATACCAGGCAAATCTAATTCAACCATTTTTTTGAATGGAACAAGTTCTACTTTATCAAGTCTTTCTTGATCGAAATCAACAATAGGAAGACCAATATGAGAATCTACTGCAGTATCACCATGGCCAGGGAAATGTTTTACCGATGTCATCATTTTTGCTTCATGATAACCCTTTACAGCTTCAGCCATATATTCTGCAACAATTTCAGGATTTTCGGAATAAGATCTTACATTAATTACAGGATTTTTAGGATTATTATTTATATCTCCAACAGGAGCAAAGTTAAAGTTAAAACCTAAGTGTCTTAATTCAATTCCCATGTTTTTAGCAAGCACATACGCACTTTTTGGATTTTGTGTTGCACTAATAGCCATTGCACCAGGTGATTGAACTACACCTTCAGTCACACGTGCAACCATTCCTCCTTCTTGGTCAAGAGCAATAAATGGAGGAATTTTAGCTCTTTCATTTATTTTTTTATTAAGATCAAATATTTGTTTTGGATTCAAGCAATTATCTTTAAAATATATTATTAATCCAGCTTCAATATCTTCGATTTGCATTTGTAATTCTTTACTATATTCGCTACCAGAAAATGCAAGTCCAATCATTTGACCAATCTTTTCTTTTAACGTTAAGTCTTTTAAATTAACCATATTTTAATTATCTTTTCTTTCTTAATAATACAAGTGATGTTGCAAGTAAAGATACCATTGATAGGATTGTAACTACTGATGCTTTCTTACATCCTTTTAGTTTTTCTCCTTCTGTTTCTCCACAAACACTACATGTTTTTGGAGCTTTCTTTGTAGCATCTACCCAAGTATGATCTGCTTTATTAATTTTAGTTTGTTCTTCTAATACTTTATTACATACTGA
>JAZKYN010000036.1:0-3083 GCA_045612145.1 Bacilli bacterium | reverse complement strand
ATAGAATAGGATGTTGAATAATAAATAAATTCCTCTAATTTTTAGAAAAATAAAAAAATAATAGAGAAAAATTAATTTTTTCTCTATTTTTTAACAGTTATTTTCACTTTTTTGGTAGCTGCTTTGAAGTATTTATTTCCTGCAAATTTGACAGTTCCAGTGTAGGCTCCTTTTTTGGTCAATTTGACTTTGAATGTTGCTACACCTTTGCTGTTGGTTTTTTCAGTGTAGGTTTTCTTACCGATTTTAAGAGTAAGCTTTGTGCTTTTCAATACTTTTCCTTTGTTGTTTTTAAGGGTTGCAGTTACCTTTTTGGTTTTTGCTTTGACTTTAAAAGTCTTTTTAGCAGCGGTTAGTTTTGGAGCTGCCTTTTTGACTGTGACTTTAGCGCTGACACTTGATGCCTTATAGCTACTGTCTCCTGCAAATTTGATTGTTGCAGTGTAAGTTTTAGGAACAAGGGTGTTTACAGCAACGCTTACTTGTCCTTTAGGATTGGTTTTCAATGTTTTGCTGATAGTTCCAACTTTTACAGTGACTTTCTTGTTAGCCAATACTTTGTTGTTTGCATCCTTAAGTGTGATCACTAACTTTTTGGCAACATTGTATGTAGCGGTCACTTTAGGTGCAGTGAGCTTAGTAGCAACTTTAGTTGGAGTTACAGGAGTGCTATTGGAACCGTTAGTGTCATTGGTTGCAGACTCTTCAGTAAAGTTAAAGAACTGACTGCCAGTAATAGCATTGAATGATTCGTTTCCTTCATAGTTTACTTCAATGGTAACTTCACCAGTTAAACCTGAAATTGTGAATTTACCATCAGCATCAGTAGTATTTGTTTGTTCTTCACCACCATTAACAGTATATTTAACAGTAGCGCCAGCAATAGGAGCAGAACTGTTATCAGTTAAAGCAATGACAACAACACCTTTCTCAGAAGAACTAATGTCTACAACACTATCAACAGCAGTTACTGGGAATTTACAATCATTAAATATTAAGTCTGCATAATCCATAGTTTGAATATCTTCCTCATTAAATGCGAATTTACATTCATTAAATATTATATTTATTTGATTGTTGTATGGTTGTTGATAATTGTAAGTTACTTTAAACCCTTTATTAAATATACAATTATTAAATGTGAAATTATTACTTCCCACTATCACATCACAATCAAAGATAATATTTGAAGTAGTAGTCACCAAATCAAGACCATTATATCCATAAGGGCATGCACCACAAGTAGGGTCTATATTATATCCACTAGCCATATTAAACACTACGTTGCCATTACCCTCAAGAATAAATCTATTTCCATCATCCAAGCCCCATAAGTCATCCATACTCATTTCTAAAGAATAAACTCCTTCCTCAACGATAATTTTGTCACCGTCTTCAAGATTTTTAAACGCTTCAAAAAGTTCATCATCGGAAGATACTGTGGTTTCTGTTTTTAAGATATCTTCATTAAAGCTACCTAAAAGTAAGTTATTTTTGGAAATAGGCAAATTAATAGCATTATATATATTTCCACTTCCCCAATGATTATTTTGAGTACTGTTGATAAATTGGTTATTTTTGAAGGAATTTACACGACCACTAATGTATACTGTATCACTACTACCAGTGTGATTTGTGAAATTACAACCTTCAATAGCCAAATAAGGTTTACCTCCAGTTCCATTTTCAATATGTTGATTATATGCGCAAATAGCTTGACCAACATCCGCATAATTGCTTATAAATGTAGAATTATATACATTGAGATAACCTCCATTTAAGGCAGTTATAGCTCCGCCATGCCCACCAGTACAATCATTTGTATTATTTACAAATGTACAATTATCTATATAAATATCATAGGTAGAACCATAATTATATGCACCTATTGCTCCACCACCAGTATCTGAATGGCATACATTGTTCTCAAATAAGGAGTTATATACTTTAAGAGTGCTGTATGTATATAATGCCCCACCATTCCATTCAGCCACATTATTTTTAAATGAAGATAAATTGATCACAGTGTTTGCATTACTATGGGTGTGAATTGCACCAGCCCATAAATCAGCGCTATTATTATTGAAAGTACAATTATAAACATTTAAAATTCCACAATTATTAATTGCTCCAGGTTCTTCTGAAGCGTAATTATTTTCAAATGTTGAATCTTTAACATTCAAAGTCACCCCTGTAGTAGACCCCCACATATAGTTAGTTACGGCACCATATCCTGCAGTACAATTAGTAAAAGTGCATTTAGTCATATTCATAGTGCCTTTATTATTGTATACTACAGAATCATGGCCAGTTCCTGCTGTGATGTTTATGAATGTGCAGTTTTCCAATTTGCTAGTTCCAGTAGTCTGCAATTGTATGAGCATTTGACAATTGATGTTTTGGAACTTGACATTTCTAAATGTAATCTGCAATGCATTGTTGTAAGTACTTTTAAACGGAATTCTGTTGGCTGCGTTTCCAGTGATGTAACTGTTAGCATTACCTACTACTATTGCATTGTTTTTAAATTGGATATCGCCAGTACTAATAGATATTGACCCATTTAAGTTGATTGTGTAATCAGTACCAGTTGTTTCCGCATAAGTTTTCAAATCTGACCAGTTTGATACTGTTTGAGTACCAGAGGCTCTTGTGTTTTCTTCTTCATCGTTTGTTTCTATGGATGCATCAGATTGATCCACCACGGAGTCTGTATCAACAACTTCCAGGGAACTGGATTCGTCTGACTGCAAGTCTGCATCAACATCTTCATCTGCAATGATTACATCATCCATCGCATCATTTACAGCATCTGTTGAGATGTCTTCGGCTGCACTTGCAGCTCCCATGATACAACATAGAAGAACTAAAAAGATTGCTATGTATTTAATTTTCATAATTTTACCTCATTACATAATCACATATCAAATCCCCTTTACTTCCTTAAAGGAGAAAAAATATAAAAAAATCCAATTTTTATCATACTTTTTTGTAAGGTTGAAATTTTTATAGGTTTCTATGTAAAACATATAAAATTTACTACAAACCCTTACATTAATAATAAAAATTTATTAAAAATACAA
>JAZKYN010000035.1:0-2772 GCA_045612145.1 Bacilli bacterium | reverse complement strand
CATGAATTAAAACTGCAACTGGATAGAGTTTTCAGGAAGTTGGTATATTTTTAACATGAAATATTCCTTATCTCTAAATCCAAAAGCTTTTCGACTTAATAACTTTAATTTGTTGTTAAAACCCTCCATGTGTGAATTACTTATTCCATCATATTTCCAAAATGTGACAAGTCCTTTTAATCTTTTAGTTATAGTTCTTGCCATAGTTTTTAATTCATCAACATTGGTCAGATTAGCCATATTGCACCAATTTCCAAATGCCAAACCAGCATCATACTCATCCTTTGCTTCTCGATATATACCTCTTAATGTTTCTTTGAACATATAAGCTTCACTTAACTCATGAAATTCATTTCTCATGTTATTAAGAACTATTTGAGCATCTGGAGATAAATCTTCTTTATTGCGCATAAAAGCAAATCTCAACCCTTTTATTATCTTGCGTTGTTCTTCATCTAATGCTGATGTAACTCTTTTTCTTACATTATCAAGCTTTTCATTCATCATTTTTATTAGATGAAAATGATCATAAACAATATCAGCGTTAGGGAAATATTGCGTTACCCAGGAGTGATAAGCATTTGCCATATCCATTGTAATCGCTTTTATATTACAATCTTTTAATTTTTCGTAAACCCCATCTAATGCTGAAACACCTTTCCCAACACCAACATGTATAACAGCTTTGCTTTCCAAATCTCTAACAATTGTTAGAAACTGTTCAGAACCTTTTCCTGACCCAACGTGGGTTTCATCTATTCCTATAAATTTAACATTCTTAAAAGATAAGTTGTCAAACTTATTTTTAAGATATTCTTTTTCTATCGCTTTTACAGTATGCCAATCTAATTTAAAGTACTTTGCTGTATGTTTTATATCAGCACCCAATCTCATATTTAACACTTCTGATTCCAATGCTTTGGTTACACGAGCTGTAGGGTGAGAAAGAAATGGTATGTTTTCTAATTTTCTATTTTTACAGTCTTTACAGTATATTCTGTGGATATCAAATTCAAAATAAACAACTTTTATAATTCCCATAGGAACTCCACGAACCGATCTTGTTCTAAGCTTAGTAATCGTAATATTTTTAGATCCACAACATGGACATGAAAAAGAGTCTCTTGTGAGGAGATATATAAGGTTACCCTCTTCCATTAAATAAGTTTCCACTTGAAAATTTTCAATTCCTTGTGTATTGTATAGCATGTCTGTCATAGTATTTTCCTTTACTGTTTTTTAGGTTTATGTAAGTAAAATAAATGCTATGACAGACTTTTTCAATATAAAGCTAAAAATAAAACAATTTTTATTGGTTTATTTTGCAGCTATTAAGAATATCTAGTTGCAGTGCAGTCAAATTCAAAACGGAATAAAAAGGAGCGTGAAACGCGACTGATTATGCCGGATTTGAATTTTATTGCTAACAAAACTAGATATATGCCTGTGATCTCAACTTATATTTTAGACTAACCTAAAAAAACAGCGGTTTATTACTTAGTTGTGTCACAAACACGCGATGAACCAACAATTTATAGATAATCTAAAATTACTAAGTTACATGATTATTGGTTTTTATTGAATATAAGAATTTTATATTATTTTTTAGACTGCCTGTAGTAAATTATTTTTAACTTAAATAAATGGTACAAGTTCTTCTTTTGCTTCTGTTTTTTTAGGATTATCTTTAGCAACATGACCAAGAATATAATCTCTTAATAGTCCACCAGCTAAAGGTGCACAATCTAAACCACCACTAGTCGCATCTTCAATAATAAGAGCTAAAGCATAAGTTTTGTCTAAATATTTGGTAAAAGCGATAAACCAAGCGTTAATTTTACGATTTTTTCTACTGCCAATTTCAGCAGAACCTGTTTTTCCATAGATGGTTAATCCATCAACTTTAGCTCTTCGTCCAGAACCAGTAGGACTATTAACTACTTCATACATACCTTGAACAATAATGTCAAGATTTTTTTTACTAACAGGTAAAGTGTTTCTTACTTCTACTTTTCGTTCAAAACGAGCATTACCTTCTTGGTCAGTTAACTTCAAGCCCACATGAGGTTTCATTATTTTTCCACCATTAGCTAACGCTCCACAGAAAAGAGCAGCTTGTAATGGAGTAACTGTTATAATACCTTGCCCCATGGATAAAAGAGCTGTATCATAATTAGTCCATTTTTGGCGGTAAAGTCTTCTTTTTAATTCTTCAGTTGGATAGTTACCTCTTGCTTCAGTTAATTCAATACCTGTTTTTTGACCAATACCAGCAGCCCAAAGAATTTCCCGCATTTTATTAGCACCTAATTTTATACCATGTTCAATCATGTAATCATTGCAAGATTTTTCCATTGCACCAATGATATTTAGTTCACCATGGCCACCTGAGCGGTAAGAAGCACATCTAATATGAGCTTCATTTATATCAGTTCCACCATCGCAATCAAGGATTTCTTCTGGGTTTACACCATTTTCTAAAAAGGCTAATCCAATAAGAGGTTTTAAGATAGATCCTGGAGTGTAAGTACCTTGAAATGCTCTATTTAACATGGGAGAACCATTTTGGTTAAGAATTTCCCGATACCTTTTACTACTTATAGGTTTGTTAAATTCTTCTAAACTATATCTTGGATTACTTGCTGCTGCTAAGACATCACCACTATTGGCTTCAATTAAAACAATCGCTCCACGATTGTTTATTAAGACATCTTCAGCTAATTTTTGAGCTCTACTATCAATTGTAAGAACTAAATTTAAGCCATTTACAGG